>CAZDTM010000034.1:0-9263 GCA_964508385.1 Candidatus Woesearchaeota archaeon
ACGCCGCAGCAATGCTCGGCAATCAAGTGAGAGCACTTACATGAAGTCATCTGCACTGCATTCAGCCATCAATGAATGGGAAGAACGCGCTATGTTTTTTGCGATGTATGCAACGAAGAATAAAAAGAGAGAAAAGGCACTGATTTTTCCACACATTCTCGATTTGGTTGACATCAAACGTCGTTATGTTCTTGATTTTGGTTGTGGCGTTGGTACATATTGTAAACTATTCAAGAGGTATGGCGCGCGTGTTACTGGTTATGACGTGGCACCAACGATGATTAGACTTGCTAAAAAGATTAACTCGGATCTGGGAATAACCTATACTTCTCGTTTAGAAAAACTACGAGGAAAGCGTTTTGATTACGTATACTGTTCGATGGTGCTGGTGACTCTTCCCAACTACGAGCTTGTTCCTACTCTGTCTACGCTTGCATCGTTTCTCAAGAAGGGGGGAAAAGGTATTCTCATTAACACCAACACCTCTACCCTCGGTCAACGCTTTTCTGAGTTCTCAAGTAAACCCCCGTCGAAAAGAAGAAATGGCGCAGCTTACAAAACGAGTATTCGATATGGCAACAAACAAATTACCGTTACCGATCACTATTATACTGCAAGGTATCTAGAAAAGAGTTTTTTAGCGGCTAGATTGAAAATATTGTATCGGGAAGTGATTGGTAAGCAGTACGTCCTTCATCTTGTGGAAAAGTAAAAAAACGTCCCACTCTTTAATTCTAGAAAACTTTCGAAATGCGTCTAGAGAACAAGCTTTTCTGTTCTGACCTGATCGTAGAGTTTCATATACTCTGTGTGGTTCGTTGTGCGCTTTAAGATTCGCATCCGCTCGCTGAGCCGCACGAAGAAATTTGCTAGTACCCCCTCTATTTTTTCTTCATCGAGAAACTCAGTCACAATCAAACTTCCGATGAGATCGTCTGCTTCAGTGACTTCCACTTTTGCGTACGACTTCATTTTTTTTATTAATTCTTCGGCCATCTTCATGGGATCAGCAATCGTAAACTTCTCTATGAATGATTGTGGGGCGCTATCCTGAAGGAATGAAACTTTGAAGCCCCACGTTTCTGTGCTTATCTGCATGTCCACCGGCGTCATTGACTTGAATTGAATAATCGTCTTCTTCATCGCTTTCCCAAGGTTCGTTTAGGTTTATAAGATTTTTTGCCTTTTGAAAGAGCAAACTATAAAAGGATGGTCTGCTTTTGGATCTATGAGATGAGGACAGGCATTACGGTCGGAGATGCAATGACAAAGATGCCCGTCACTGTCAAAGAGGTCATGACTGTTGAACAGTGCGCACGCATCATGAAAAGCAAGGGCGTTGGAAGCCTGCTTGTTACAAAGGGAGAGATGATTGTTGGCATTGCTACAGAAAAAGACCTTGTCCTCAAAGTTCTTGCGGGAAAGCACCATAAAAAAGAGAAAATCAGCAAGGTGATGACGAAGAAACTCGTCACCATCGAACCACACCAGGATTTGTACGACGCCATGATGCTGATGCGGGATGAAGGCGTGAGAAGACTTCCCGTTGTCCGCAGGGGAGAACTGGTGGGGATGTTGACTGCGAATGATATGCTGAAAATGGAACCGCAACTTTTTGATTACGTGTTTGAAATGACCCAGATACGCGAAGAGCAGGATAAGATTAAGAGCAAGTCAGGATCTGTCGGCGTCTGCGAGCAGTGTGGAGTACGAGCACGCGTCTTTGAGAAGAGAGGACAACTGCTGTGCCGCGTGTGCGCTTAATTTTTCAGAACTTATTCTATCTCGTAGACCACATTGACGGTGGCCGAGACATCAACGTTTGCAGGGACGAATGAACTGTCTGCTGATTTCATTGCTACTTCTGGCGCAGCCATGTAGACCGGGGTGAATGCATAATCGGTGGTGACTGACCTGACCCCCCTGATCTTCACCTGGAGTGTTTCTGCAATGGCTTTTGCCTTTGCTTGAGCGTCCAGCGTCGCATCTCCTAAAACCCCGCGATAGACTTTGTCCCGCCTCTGGTCTGTGAGTGTAAACTGGATGGTGTCTACCCTATTCGCTCCTGCGTTCACTGCAGCATCGATCACTTCGCTCGCTTTTTCTGCGTCATCTGTTTTTACGCTTAAGGAATGCGAGGCAGTATACCCTGTAATTCTTGGCTGGGATCCTTCTGTGTTGTAGTCGTAGAGGGGATAGAGGTTAAAGGATGCAGTTTCAATACTGTTTTGAGGCACGCCTGCTCGCTTGATGGCGTCAATGACTTTTGTCGAGAGGTCTGCATTTTGCTGCTGCGCTTTTTTGGCAGTATCTGCTCTTGTCTCTACGGCAATCATCATCTCTGCCCGGTCCGGGGAAGCAGCAACGCGCGCTGTTCCTGAGACTGCAATCGTGCTTTCAGACGACTGCGTGAACGTTGGCGATTCTATTTTTGTCACACAGCCGGATAACAGCGCAACTGATAGTACCACAAGAAGAAGGATTGCTCGTGCAGTCGCTTTGTGGTGGCTCATTGGTTAGCAAAATTCGCAGATGTTTTTCTTTGTTTTCTTTTTTGCCATTGGCTTGGCAATTTTCATCATTTTCTTTTTCTTTGGTGCTGCCATGCGGGAACGCCTCCTTTTTTTCTCTTATAAGCGTTACTCTTTTATATACCTTCTGTTTCTCGTGCGGATGGGACGCAAAACGAAGAAGCGCATTTTTTTGTCTTCCCGCAGGCATCGCATGTCGCGTTTTGGAGGGAAAAGAAGGGAATTGATCAGACGAAAACGCGTGTTCTTGACACACCGGCAGCACCGCCGCCGCATCCGCCTCTACAGACTTCGATCGAAAACTCTATAACTTCGCTTTCTCTGTCTTTTTCATGCTGAAGGAACGCAGTTATGGGGCAATTCTCTTTCGTCAGGTTGGAGACCACCGCTTCTACCTGCTGTTGGATCGTGACGGCAAGCAATGGGATTTCTCGAAAGGCCATGGAGAAGAGGGCGAGACTGAACTTTCTGCCATGAAACGGGAATTGGCTGAAGAAACAGGAATATCAGACCCCCTCGTTGCGCAGAACTTTCATGAAAAGATTACTTATTTTTTTCGACAGGCAGGCGAATTAGTGCTAAAAGAAGTTGTTTTTTTCCTCTGCAAAACCACCCAAGAAGACGTGCATCTAAGCAGGGAGCATGTTGAGTACAGATGGACGTCGTATGACGAGACACTTCGCGTCCTGAGCTTTGATAACGCCAAGGACGTTCTCAGAAAAGCAGAAGCGTTGCTTGCAAGTGGAAACGCCGTTTTCCAACGCCAGCTGACAGAGCTTACGTAATCTTTATTAAGCAGTATACTACTATTTTGTCATGACTCGACGTCAGCGTCATCCTCATAAGGGGGTGCAGAGGCGCATCTCTTTGCGTGCCACCAACTATCGCCGCGCACAGGATGATGTTCTCTTTTCCCATCATGCCCGCACGTATGCTCTCATTCTCCTTATTGCCTTAGGCGGCTTTTTTTTAGTGGTTCGTGGAGTACAGCCTTCTTTAAGCACTACAGGATATGTTATTGACGACCCTTCTTCACAACCAACCCTGTTTGGTGGTGATCCTTTCCAGGTTGTAGAGGGGAAAGCGATGGTGTGCAACCCAGCGTGGGCTGATCGCCCTATTCAAGCACTTCCCTATGATGACCTGCGTACCACATTGCCGCCATTTGTTAAGATGAAGAAGAATGTCGATATTTTCAGTCGCGATAATGCTCTGTGTGTCATCAGCACCAATTTCGTTGGCGTGATCTCGTGCGTTGGGGCCAAGAATACGCCTGCGCGACAAACCCTTCTCGAGAGCACCTGCTTGCCCGAAGGATATGAGGGGCGATGCGCTTTTGTTGTTCAGCGCGATGACGGCAGAAGACAACGAGGCATGACCATTGCTTGTTCCTATGTCATTAAGGAGAAGGCATCATGAAGGAAAAATTTGTGATTCTCATCTCCTTGCTGATGCTGTTCGTTGCGTTCTTCGCATTTAAAACAAGCCTTTCTGCCGAGGATTTGACTGGTCTTGTCGTGATGGGTGGTCGTGCTGAGAGCGTGAACAACATGCCTACTGATCTCGAGAAGTTTTGGATGTACACGAACAAGGACACCATTCGCCGCAGCGATGGGGCGGTTGTGTACCTCAATTCAGGAAAATACTGTATGCGTCCCCTTGTCCTTTTTGCCAAGGCAGACGGCAGCTACAAGAAAAGCTATCAGATATGCGAAGGTACAGCATGCTGCGGCAAAAAGCGCCTGCCTATCGAGGTTTCAAGAAGCCTGCTTCCCGGCAAGTATGTGCTCACTGCTCGCGACATGAAAGAAGAGATACTCTCTCACGAATTTACTGTTGTGTAACTGGCTATTTTTTCGTGACAATTTCCAGGACGTCACGATGCTGCAGAAGATGATCTTTTCCGACGACCTTCTTTGTTCTGACATCAATGGCGCGGATGAAGTTCTTTGCCAGATCTGAATGAATGACCGCCGCGAAATCCAGGGCGGTTGCTTGCTCTGGGAGCAGGAAGCAGTCTGGCAATGTTCTGCCTTCGCTGTCTTTGAGATTGTTCACTCCTCCCGGGAAAATTGCCTTGTACTTCAGAACCGAGAATACGGCAGTGTCGAGAACCTGCTGCACTCCCGTGCTTCCATACTTGTTCAGGACTTGCTCTTGAATGAACGAGAGTGCTTGCTGCTGCTTTTCATTCACTGCTCCGGTGATAGTGAATGTGCGCTCTCCGGGGATGTAGTGAATGAGACCTTTTTTCGCCGCCTCTCGTAACGCAATCTCTGCATCTGCACAGCAGGGAACGATCGTGAGGTGCCGGAATTTCTCTCTGGCGGCGTTTAGATAGCGATCTGCAGAAGGAAGGTCGATCTTGTTGGCAGCGATAATAATGGGCTTTGTTCTCCTTCTCAATTCCGAGGCAAGAAGAAGGCGATCTTGCTCTGTCCATGCAACAGGATCTTCAGGAACCTTGCATGTTCTCAAGGCTTCACGCGCGATTGTTTCCGTGACTTTTAGCCCAGACATTTGCTTGGTGATGGCGAGGGAAGGATGCTGCTTTGTTGACTGGATCGTACGCGCCACCTTCTCGAAGTTTCTGTTAAAAATGGAAAGGAACCACATGTCGAGTTCCCGCTCAAGAAAGAGAATGTCGTTCGTTGGATCATAGGAACCTGGCCCTTTGAACTCGCCCTTTTCATTCGTCGAACCAGCCATGTCGACAACATGAACAAGGACATCTGCCGGATTGAGATCGTTCAAGAATTCATTTCCCATCCCTTTTCCTTCGGAGGCACCGGGAACAAGGCCGGCAACATCAGTTAACTGGAAAGGCACAAAACGCTGATGGTCTATGCAGTATCCGGTTCGTGGCGTGCACTGCGCATTAAACTCCTTGTCTGCACAGTCCACCTTGACGTAGGCAACACCGGTGTTGGGCTTAATCGTGGCAAAAGGATAGTTTGCTATTTCTACCTCTGCCAGCGTGGCTGCTTTGAAGAAGCTACTTTTCCCCACATTCGCCTTTCCCACCACGCCAATGAGCATTCTCCTGCGCACATGTAAAAGTTTAAATATTCATTGCTCTTCCTATAATGCCAGAGAAGGTGTGACCATTTCCATACAAGAGTTTCAAGAGAGCACTGAGAGTCCGCAACCGCGCGCTAAAAAACTCTCTTACGATGAGCTGAAGGAATTCTTTCCCGAGGCGATGAAGGAAGTCAAACGAGAGAACCTGAAACGCCAGGATCGTTCTCATTTTACGACGTACACGAAAGAAGACGTTGAGCGAGAATTTCGCGACAAGATCAGACGACAGGCTGCCCAGAATTCTAGTTTGGCAGCACGCCGCTTGAAAGGCCTCGGTGCAGATCCTGAATTTCTCAAATAGCCTTGATCACTAACTGATTTTTGGCGGCTCACTGCGTTTACATCACAATGTATATAAAGATCTCTTGTTTTTCCTTTCGATGGTGATGCTTCGCACTGCAGAAAAGAGGTTGATGCGACTTCGTTCTGCACTGAAGGAGAAAGGAGTTTCGCGCGCGCTTTTCTTCAACTCTTCGGAGCATCCTAGTCCTCATTTTTTTTATCTGACTGGAGTCAAGGACGTGAACGCATGCCTTGTTGTCGATGAGTCTGTCCGGTTGTTTGTCTCCGCTTTGGAGCTGAGCATTGCCCAACGCCATTCTTTTGTTAAAGATGTCCGAGAACTTGATGCGTCATTCAAAGAACTCCTGAATGGAGCCACAGAGTCCTTGGGCGTTGATTTTTCTTACCTTTCTCATGCCAGGACTCTTGATCTGCAGAAAAAAGGATTGCACCTTGTTGATGTTGCGCCAGTTGTTGAAGAGATGAGGACGTACAAAGATGAAGAGGAAGTCAGCATTATTAAGAAAGCGTGCGTCATCACTGCCTCGGTTTATGACGCTCTTATTCAACGCATGAAAAAACTCAAGACGGAAAAAGCATGCAGGCAGTTTGTTCTGGCAGAAATGTTAGCGAGGGATGTTACTCCAAGTTTTCCGCCCATTATTGCTTCAGGAAACAATTCTGTGAACATTCATCATCAGCCTGAAGAGCACCGCCTTTCTGGGCTGACCATTGTGGACATGGGCGTGGTGTACAGGGGCTACTGCAGCGACATGACGCGCACGTTCTTTGCCGGGAAGAAAGATCGAAAACAGATTGAACTCTTTCGGCGCGTTCTTGCTGTGCAGGAACAGTGTCGCGCAAGGGTAAAGGATGGAGAAGATTACTTGGCTATTCACCAGCATGCTTTCACTACTTTGGGAAAAGAGATGGTGCATACTGTTGGTCATGGCTTGGGAATACAGGTGCATGAACCCCCCTTTATCCGCAAAGAACCAGAGGTACTGAAGCAAGGCATGGTGGTGACGATTGAACCTGGCCTGTACTTAAAGGGTATTGGCGGCGTGCGCATTGAAGACGACCTGTGGGTCACTAAGAAAGGAAGCCTTTTGCTGTCTCGTTATCCGCGTGAGCTTGTGTTTGTTTAGTCCAGGTAAAGATTTTAAAGTAGCACGCGCCTGGTTTCTGTAGCTTGGGCCCGTAGCTCAGCCCGGTCAGAGTGCCAGTCTTATAAGACGCTCTTTCGCAACTTGAGAAAGAGAGACTCTAGGACCACTGGTGGTCGATGGTTCAAATCCATCCGGGCCCATCTTTTTGAAATGTGCATATCACTGAAGTACTCCAGTCATGCTAGAAGATCGACTTAAGGAATGGGGCGGAAGTGAATGCGACGTCGGTTCTGGGTCTTTCTTTATTGACTACCAGACTATGCTTTAGCGAAATTTCTTCATAATAATAACTTTCTCTGTTTCATAAACACAAGACTTTTATAGCCACAACAGAGTAGTGTACTATGTATCTTAAGAAATTGGCGATTGTGTACAAGAGGTTGGATGATCCTCTGATTGCCTTAGCAAAAAGAATAATGGGCGGACTTCCTCTTAGGGTATATGACTCTTTTAATGTTCGTTTTCTTGAACTTTCTATTGATGACAATGGGGGACTCTTTGGAGCAGAGTTTCAACTTGTTCCGCATCCAATTGTACCCGACCCACCATCAACTCTTGAGGAGTGTTTTCTCCATTGGTCTGGAGTGAATAAGATTAATCCGCGCGAATTTGATGTTCGCTTTACTTACAATTATTTACAAATCGCCCCCAAGCGGATACGGCTCTCTAAGAAACAAAGAGAAGAATTCGGAGGTGGCGGTCTTCTTTTTAATATTTATGCCTCAAACCCTGATTACCATGAGCCTTGCCCCGATTCTCAGAAACGTTAGATAGTGCACGCTTCTTTTGTTTTGAATCGTAAATACATGTTGACAAAACTCGTCGCGAGAAGCAGCGTTGTGGTGACTGGGAAAACCAGAGGTTTATCGAGGAGCGTTGCTATAATGAACATTGCTACATTCCACCAGATCGTTTTTGATTGAAACCATCGTTTTGCCATGCTTTTCCGAGGATCTTCTTGTTCATAAATTTCGCTGAGAAAAAACCGTGGATTTTTCGGTTTCTCTTGGTAAGGTTTATAAACGTCTTTTAGAACACTCAGAGCAAGCTCCTGTCGTCTAGTCCGGTCAAGGACGCGGGCCTTTCGAAATAAGGGCAGGTCCTTATCAACTCATTAAAGAAAGCCTGCAACCCGAGTTCGAATCTCGGCGGGAGCATTTTTCTATCGTTTTTATTTGTGATATGCTTTTCCTTTGTAGATCATCTGTGCACGATATATCTGCTCCAGTAGAATTGTGCGCGCCATCTCGTGCAGGAACGTCATCTTTGATAAAGACAAAAGAACATCTGCTCGTTGCTTGATCTTATCGCTTAGTCCTTTTGGTCCGCCGACCACAAAAATAAAATCGCGATCTTGGTGCTGGAACTCCTGCGCTAATTGCGAAGAGGTTATTTGCGTTCCTTCTTCTGCAAGGACAAAGATCTTCGCGCGCGCTTTCTTTTCTACGTGGCTCATGATCAGTTCTGTTTCCTTTTCTCGCGGTGCATCTTTTAGCTCTGTCACCGTGAGCGCGAGCAGAGGCCGTATTCGTTTTGTGAACTCATCAACTCCCTGCTTGATCCAGTGCTCTTTTATTTTTCCTACGCAAAGCAGCTCTGTTTTCATTGTTAAAATCTCAGCTCATACCACTTCACTTTCTTTTTTTCAACAAGATCCCGTATTTTCTTTTGTTTCTCGCTTAACTGCGAGGTTCCTGTTTTGACTTCGATAAACTTAATGAAGTCCTCATCAAAACACACCCCATCAATGGGGCTTCCCACAAAGACAAAGTTTTCTTTATTTCCAATCTCCTCAAACTGCGCCATGAAAGGAACAAAGTGCTCCCATTTTTGTCCATGTTTTACCAATGTTGAACGGTGCTGGCTGAGCACTTCTTCACAACGTTCTTCCATTTCTTGCCTTCTTTTTCGCTCGTAGAAATAGAGGAGAATACAGAGGAGTGCGGTCCCGCCCGCAACCAGTAGGAAGATGATGTTTATATCCACTGCTTTCCTATTCTTCTTCTCTTATATAGCTCTTTTTCTTTTTGTTACCTATGTAAGGGAGTATAGAAATTCTTATAAATCACCAGAAAATGATCTAGGAGAATGGTCACGACTCGTTTTTATCGATCTTTCCTTTTCCTTGTTGCTTGTTCTCTCTTTACAGCGCTCTTCTCAACGGTTGCCTTTGCGCAGCTCAACCTTACCGTCGCAAGCC
>CAZDTM010000035.1:0-9116 GCA_964508385.1 Candidatus Woesearchaeota archaeon
GCTAGGGTTATTCTTGGGACGATCCCGAATAATTGCTCCCATGCTTGCTGGTGTTGCCAGAAGGGCGCTGGTTTTAGTGCCCCTCCGATGTAGAGGAATACTATCATTGCGATTTGTGTTACGAATGCGATAAGGATCATTTTGTGTGTTTCTTTTCTTCCAAATTTTTCATTGACTATGTCCGTAATCAGAAATGTTACTGCAAAAATGAGTACTGCGGCTGGAGCAACTACCGCAAACGAGCCAATCTCAAAAATAGCGATCTTTGATGCCATGATCTGGCTTAATGCAATAAAAATAACATACAATGCAATCAGCGCATCGGCATTCTGGTACCTTTTTGCGTACCATGCGCCGAAGAGCGTAAAGACAGAGACAAGTGCGATTACACCAATGATTTCAAGAGTCATTTTTTCTTCCTTCTGATTACTACCTTTTGGTTACTAATAGAACTATGCAGTCTCTAATAAATATTTACTCTCCCGGCCGGGAGAAAACCTTTTAAAGTTCTCCTGTATTCCTTTTTCATGGATTTTGCTCTGTTTCAGCAGTGTGGCTTTACGAAAAATGAAGCGCTTGTCTATACTACCCTTACGAGAACGGGCCCGTCGTCTGCCGGCCACATAATCAAAGGAGCGAGCATTGCAAGCTCCCGTGTTTATGCTTCGCTTACTACTCTCCGTAAGAGGGGTCTTATCAGTTCCTTTAAAAAAAACAACAAGACTTTTTTCGTGGCAGAGAATCCAGATCGCGTACTAGAACAGTTTGATGAAACTCGGCAACGATTACAACCGTTCCTTGAACAGTTGAAGTGTCAAGAGAAAAAGACAGAGAAACTATTTGAAAACCGCATTTTTGAGGGCCATGCCGGTTTTAAAAGCGCATTTCACCTTCTTCTTGATGAATGAAATCCGCATGATGAGATCCTGACTCTGGGATTTAGTTCACGACGTTCTTCACTTGAATCTTTACGTGCATTTCTTAAGAATATTGATCGGAAGCGTATTGAAAAACAGGTTTCTATGAGAATGTTCCTTAGCCAAGACATGAAGGCAACACTAGGCAAGGATCGTGAAAGGGAGCAGTATGTTGCGGTTAGGTATATGCCGATAGGATACATGAGTCCTTGTGCTATTAATGTTTTCAATGATTTTGTATATCTTGAACTTTGGGAAGATGAACCTGTTGTTTTTATGATTCGAAACAAAGATGTAGCGAATAGCTTTAGGAGCTATTTTGACTTTTTATGGACTTTAGGGAAGAACAAGTAGGCGTTAATTATTTAAAGAACGTTCTTGACGTCTATGGATGCAGAAATTCCTCTTTTTTGCCCTCCTTGCCTTGAGCGTATTTCTTCTTGCTGGTTGTGAGGATGCTTCCATCACTGGTGAGTTTATTCGTCGCGATCTTCAGTTAAACCGGTTGCTGGCCGTGACCTTTGATGATGGCACTCATGTTGACTTTGAGGAAGAAACCATTGGGTTTTCTACTTTTGCTATGGACTGCGCGAGAGGATCGTCCTTACAGAAAAAGTTGGTTTCCCTGTGGAATGAACTGGAGGAAGAACGCATCGAACGCCTTCAACAACGAGAGCGAGGACTAGACGTGGAAGAACCAACCTGTCCCGCTTCTTCACCTGGCTACGCGCATGTTGTACTCTTGTATGGAAAGGAAGAAAAAGAGCTTGCCGACTGTTCTGGCACTTTACAGAGCTTGGCGACTGAAGCAGCGACCTTTCTTGACGCGTGTTGGAAAGTAGTCTATGGGCTCGCAGGACCAATGGATGAAGTCGCTTTTCGCTTTTGCAAAGAAGACGCTCAATGCAGGGTTGTACCCTCTATCAATGGATTGAATAAACTGCCAGACGATGGAGAGACCGGATGCCAATGCTTTGCTGCCATCAATTATCGCTTCAGGGATTACTGGTTTAAGGCGCGGGTTGCGCACGAGAACGAGCTGGACTCTTCTTGCCCCCCTTGTCAGGAACCGAAGGAAGCTGTATGTGAACAAAATATTTGCGTTCCTGTTTACTAAATGCGCCTTCTCTTCACACGAACCCCGCGATGATTGATAGCAAGCCCAGAAGGATGCAGAACCAGCCGAAATTGACTTTTTCTGCAACTTTTAAGAAACCGGCAATCGTGAGGAGCCCAATAAAAAATGCAGTTGCGACGCCGAGAAAAGATGTTATGGTCACGACAGCTCCTCCTTTCAGGAACGCCCATCCTGATGCTATTACCACGGCAGGAATGCTCATCAAGAAACTCAATCGAATTGCGCTTTGTGGTGGATGGTTTCTCCACAGCAGAAGGGCGATGGTGGTTCCTGACCTGCTGATGCCCGGAAGGATGGTTAGACCCTGCCCGATTCCGAGGATAATGGCGTCCGCTATTGTTGGTTGCTTCTCTGCGATGCTTCTTTTTCTGATAAAGAGCTGAAGAAGACCTGTGACAAGGAGAAGCGCGCCGATTATGATCATTACAGACCGCCCATTGAACGAGACTTGTTCGATGCCTAAGAGTATGAAGGGTGCAGCCACGATCATGCTGACAATCGTGGAGACAAGCAAGAACGTCCAGGTCTCATCCCGTTTTTTGAGAAGGGTGAAGATCTCTTTTCTGAAATAAATAAGGGCTGCGAGAAGAGTTCCGAGATGCAACCATAACGAAAGAATAATGGCGTCTTTGAATGGAGCGTGATAGATTTGCGTGAGGATCAGAGAATTAGCCCCTTCACTGCTAATAGGAAGCCATTCTGTGATTCCTTGCACGACTCCCAGGAGAAGCGCTTGTAATGCATCCATCACGCTTTCTACGAATGAGACTATAAAAGATTTCCGACTTTTCTTGCATAGACCTTATTAATCATTTTGCTAAGCTCTTTTTATGAAATTCACTCCAAACCTCGCCTCGCTTCACGCCTACCTTTGCGCCGACGGATACGTTATTACAAATCCCCCCACCCAAAAACACGTATACTATCATATCGGTTTGCGCAATACTTGTCTAGAACTCCTTGAAGATTTTCAACGTAAGTTCGAGCAGGTCTTTAAATTACGTCCGCATATGATGGATGGTCGTTGTAAAATTGGGTCGAAGAAAATTTATTTTTTGCTGACAGCAGAATTCTCTTTTTATAGTCGTGAATGGACGCTTCCTTCTCTTTCTCGGAGATCGCTTGTAGCTTGGCTACGGAGCTTTTATGATTGCGAAGGCTGGGTAGAAGTTCAACCTCGTAAAAGCAGGCTTATAGGCGTTGAATCTATCAATTACTCCGGACTCCTTAGTATTAAGAACGCCCTTTTTAGTCTTGGTATCCTTTCTGGGTCCATAACACCACATAAAAATCGTTCGATATGGCGGCTCTCTGTCTGTGGAAAAGAGAATCTGCAAAGGTTCCAACAGCGCATTGGATTTTTGCATCCTTTAAAAAAGAAAAAACTTGAACAAGCTCTTCTGTCATACAAAATTTACCGGTGGGTCGTTCCTACCGATCGAAAAGGACTCAACGCCTTTCTTCGCAAAAGAGCACGCCCACAAGAGAGGAGGAATACAACTCGTTTTTATTCTGTTCACAAAAAGAATCTCCTCTCTCTTAAGACTGTTCTTGGATCTTATGGTGTTTGTTCTCGTCTTTGCGGGCCATGGACCAATCAATATGGGTCGAGACATTACTACCTTGAGGTCAAAGGTACTCTTCATCGCCTATAGAAAACCTTAAAAGAACCCCCCTCATCCAATCTTTTGATGTCAGCTCTTCCACAGCAACTTAGACAAGTTGATGAGTATGTTTGGGAATTACCAGTTGACTACAAAGAAGGTATGCTTGTTCCAGCACGCCTCATTGCTTCGCAACAGCTTCTGCAAACTATGGATGCGGGAGTGTTTGATCAGGTATCTAATGTTGCAACATTGCCTGGAATCCAACGGTATGCTTTTTGCATGCCGGACGGCCATTGATGTAAAAGTTGACGCTTTTACAATGGAAGGGTTATGGGTTTCCTATTGGCGGTGTAGCAGCTTTTGATGCTGAAAACGGCGTGATCAGTCCTGGGGGCGTAGGCTTTGACCTCAACTGCGGTATGCGTTTAGTAACGACGAACCTTACTTACAAAGAAGTCCAACCAAAACTCAAACAGGTAGTGGATACTCTCTTCAAACTCGTGCCTGCTGGCGTTGGATGCAAGGGATTTGTTAAAGTAACAAACGAACAATTCAGCGACGTGATGACTGATGGCGTGAAATGGTGCGTTGACAATGGGTATGGATGGAAGGAAGATATTGTTCGTTGCGAGGGCAGAGGAAAAATTGATGGGGCAGATCCCAGCAAAGTTTCAGACAAGGCACGCACAAGGGGCATCGATCAGATTGGAACGCTGGGTTCTGGCAACCACTATCTTGAAGTCCAACGCGTTCTTCCGGAAAACATTTTTGATACTGAACTGGCGAAAGCATTTGGCATCTTTCCTGATCAGATCGTGGTGATGGTGCATTGTGGTAGTCGCGGCTTTGGCCATCAGATCGGAACAGACTACCTGCGCTTGTTTGATGAAGCCATGAAAAAGTATGGCATTACGGTTCCTGACCGAGAACTCTCTTGCGCTCCGTTTTCTTCACCTGAAGGACAGAGCTATTACAAGGCTATGGCGTGTGCTGCAAACATGGCATTTGCTAATCGCCAAGTGATCTTGCACCGCATTCGAGAAGGCTTCAGTAAGGTTTTTGGAAAAACACCCGAAGATATGGAGATGAATTTAGTGTATGATGTTGCTCACAATATCGCGAAACTTGAGAAGTACAAGATTGATGGAAAACTGAAGGATGTCGTTGTGCACCGCAAAGGATCGACGAGAGCATTTGGCCCAGGGCATCCTGAATTGACTCCAGCCTACCAGAAAACGGGACAACCCGTTATTCTTGGCGGATCGATGGAAACCGGATCTTACCTGCTGGTTGGAACGAAGAAAGCAGAAGAGGAAACGTTTGGCAGCACTGCTCATGGGTCTGGAAGGACGATGTCGCGAACGCAAGCACGCCATGAGATTCGCGGCGATGCCCTGCAAAAAGACATGGAGAAACGAGGCATTTATGTGCGTGCCACGTCGATGTCAGGATTGGCAGAAGAAGCGGGCGCCGCGTACAAAGACATCAACGATGTTGTTGAGACGCTGCATGGATATGGGATCACCAAGAAGGTCGTTCGTTTGCTGCCTCTTGGCAATGTGAAGGGCTGATTTTTTACAGCTGCAGCCTGTCTACCGTGTACACTATCGCTGGTTCATAGTCTTCACTTGCAGGCGTTCTTGCTCTCTTCCCTGCTTTTCTGGTGCTTGGAGATTGGGGCGTCTCGAAGCATAGTTTGGCGATTCTTTTCTTTAGTTCTCCATACTCTTCCCATCGCCATCTATCCGTAATGGAATGACGAGATCCTGTTACCTTTTCCACTTCTTGTTCGCCATACCGCAATGCAAAGTAACATTCTGCAGGTTCACACTGTTGTGCCAACAGTTCTCGTATTTTTGGCGGCAACCTCATAAAACGCAGAAACATCTCTGTTTCATGGGGGTCTCCTATCTTGTGACTAAACCGCGGCAACAGCAAGCGCGCACGCACATAGTCTCTGACAACCCTTTTGAGCCCTCTTTTTGTGAACGAGGGATTTTCTCTGGCCCACCATGCGACGTATTTGAGAATTTCCCTGTACTTTGCCCATCGTTCTTCTGATGCAATCGCTAGATCCCTGTCCCATTCGCCTTCATGCGCACGTTCAACTATTCTTTCTACACCGTAACTTTCAGTTGCATCGAGTGTTCCTTCTAGATAGTCCCTGATGACGCGCGGCAATCTCAGGTATTGCCGGTAGAGGACTATTTCCGGGAGATGAATATTCTTGTTGCCGTCCATTCTTTTTTCTCCTCTTTCTTTATTCTTAAAGCTTTCTCTGATATATATGTTGCAGCCATTATGTCTCTTTCCTCGATACGTTTAAGAGGATGATGCTTTCGTTCTGTTTATGGCGCTTTTGCATTATCGCTTTCTTGAGGATATCGCTCTCGCGGACCTTGCCTTTGAAGCGGAGGGAGCAACGTACAATGAGCTTTTTCAACACGCAGCGGAAGCGGTTTTTGCTGCCCTTTGTCGCATTTCGACGGTAGAGAGAAAAGTTGAACGCACTATTGACCTGACTGCCAGATCGGTTGAGAACCTCCTCTATGACTTTCTTTCGGAGATTGTGTACCTCAAGGATGCAGACGGGCTCGTTTTCTCGGCAGCCGAGGTTAGAGTAAAGAAGGGCGCATCATGGTCGCTGCATGCCGTGATCCGGGGTGAGCCTATCCAACCAGAGAAACACGCTCTGGGAAGCGATGTCAAAGCAGTGACGATGCATATGCTGAAGGTATGGAGACAGAAAGAGCGATATTATGCGCGCGTGATTCTTGATATATGAACTCTGCTTTAAGCTCCTTTTGCATTCTTCTTCCCGCACACCCAGATTCTAGCAGAGAAAACCTTAAAAAGAAACCAGGCCACGGCAGGAGAAGGGTGTTTACATGATTCGGTTTATTCGAGACTTTATTCAGCGCCTTCTCAATGAGATGTTTGCGACCAAAAAACACATCAAACTGGGGCTGTATGGGCCGCCGAATGCCGGAAAAACAACCCTCGCCAACCGCATCTGCAAGGACTGGATCGGCGATGAGAAAATGGGAACCGTTTCTAAGATTCCCCATGAAACCAGAAACGTCCAAATGAAAGAGCGCATCAACATCCAGCACAAAAGCAAGGAACTGACGTTTAACCTTGTGGACACGCCAGGCATCGCGACGAAAATTGACTACGAAGACTTCTTGAAATACAAGATGAGTTCGAAGGCAGCCAAAGAAAGGGCAAAAGAGGCAACAAAGGGCGTCATTGAAGCCATCAAATGGCTGGATGACATGGATTGCGTGTGCGTGGTCTTAGACTCCACTAAAAACCCAATGTCACAGGTGAACATTACGATCATCGGCAATTTAGCTGCGCGGGACATTCCTGTGCTGATTGTCGCAAACAAAACAGATTTAAAGAAGGCAGACATCAAGAAAATCGAAAGCGCGTTCCCCCAATACGATGTTGTGGGGGTTTCCGCTGAAAAAGGTCACAACATGGAGGAATTTTACGAGTCTCTCTTTCGCGTCTTAAAATAGTAGAGGTGGTTTGAACAATGCTTACGTTACAATTCGTCCCCTATTCAGAGATTGAGCGCCTTAACAGCGAAGAGCGCATTGATCGGTTGCTGCACATTGTGAAGGATGACAAGATTGTGCTGATGCAAGGACGATTACGACCAGAGGAAGAGATTTTGATGATTCAGCAGACGATGGCGGCAATTGAGGAGCGCTTTAAGGGGATAGAATTATGCACGATCTTTCCTGAAGAGAAAAACATCCAGTTTTTCAATCGCGTTCGGAAAAGCATGGCCAAGGCGTTACTGGGCAATCGCGACGGGATCACCATTATTGGGCCCACCAGCGTCGTTAAAGAGATTAAACGAGACCCGAACAAGCTGCAGCTGTTTACCATCACTCCACGCTTTTCTGGCGTCTCTCGGCGGAGAACACGCGCCTCATCACGACGTCCACGGCGCTCTTCTGCGCGGACAGTGCGGAGAAGGGCATCTGCGCGACATACGAGGCGACGCTAGATGCCACACCACTGTGTGCGATGCTCACGCGTGTATGAAGACGGGTCCAAGGTTGTGCTGACTGGATGCCAGTGCGGCGGCAGGTTCTTTTTCTTCGTGAAGAAAAAAGAAGACCTGGCTGTTGTTGAGAAACTCACCGCTGACCTGACGAACCAGCAGAAACTCGACATTGAGCACACGGTGAAAGAGCAGGTTCACGAACTGGAAGCTCCGCTCACTGCAGAAGAGAAAGCAGAGGCGGAACGAGACGCTTTGGAGATGGTCGGTGACGAAGAAGATGAGAAATCGATTGTGCTGGATTTAGAATCAGTTCGCGTGCTGAAGCCGGGGACGTTCGGACTGAACTTGCCGCGCATTTTCCAGAAGCAGCCGTTGATTTACCGTTTGGAAGAGGGAAAGTACGTGCTGGATATTGCGTCTGTGTTTGAGGCAGGGAAGACTGCAGATAAACTCCTCGATGCTCATGGAGATGAAGAGCCGCGTTCTGAGACCTAAGGCAAAGATATATATACTACAGTATCCATATAAGTACTACTCTTAGGAGGGACGATGGCACTTTCACGGCGTGGCTTCTTGGAATGTGTAGCTGGTGCTGGAGTGATTTCTTTATTTTCTCCTTCTTTGTATGGGCAGGAACCAAAATCTGCGTCGTTGGTTTCTGCCGACCTTGTTGGAGAAAGCGAGCTGGACAGGAATGAACTAAAGGTCATACTTGATGCCTCTGCGCCGCTTGAACAACGTTTAGCTGCATTGGATTCTTCGTCGAACCGCAATCCGCAGGCGCACCTGGAGTTCCTCGACAAAAAGTTTACGAAGAGCAGACCGGAGAAAGATGCAAGCCTCCTGGTTTTGGCTGCCTTGGAGGAACGCGCCCGCCATATTCGCTTTTTGGACACGTATTGGGCGACTGTTGTTGACGTCGATGGGGCGCTGGATGAATTGCTTGCCGCATCAAGCGGCTATGCTTCTCATTCTCCCTGGACTGCGAAGAGCAATGGTTCTTCTGTGTATCTCAATGCAACCCCCATGGACCAATTCTTCTGGAGAATGCACGCCACAGAAATGTTGGGCTTTGCGTTTGAGCGCGCCAATAGGAAACGACTTCCCGCGATTGTTGGTGCCGCTGCGTCTGCTCTTGATGATACGGATGAGATGGTTGCTGTAGAAGGATTAAGAACGCTTGCAAAAGCTCTTCCTGGGTATGGTGGAGAAGATGCTTCTCGCTCAGAGCGCAATGACCGGCAGGCCATCCTCAACAAACTGTATGCGCTCGCCATGGAGCTGGGCGATCCCGCTGATCCGCGCGTTCATCACTGCATGGAACATGCGCTGTGGACGTATCGCAGCATTGATGATGTTGGTCTCTGGCAAAGACTGGAGAGCGCTGAAAAATCTGATCGTGTTTCACTCGCGCAACGAATGTTAGGAGAAGA
>CAZDTM010000036.1:0-1863 GCA_964508385.1 Candidatus Woesearchaeota archaeon
TAATTAAACAACTCTTGGTGTTAAGACAAAGCACAACAAAGAATTCCTTTTTTAGATTTGCCATACTTTCTCTAAATAAGCCATATACTTCTTTTGCTGATTTGATTTCAATAGCATTTAGAGGAATGAAACACTGTTCTTCAAAAGATATGGAATTATTCATGCATGTTAATTTTTTTATCTTATTAATCGACCTTTTAAAAAAGAGAAACTACTCTTCTCTTTATGTTTTCTTCGTTAAAATTTCCGAAAAATTTATGAAAACCGCGGCACAGAACACTCAGCCACTTCAGAAGCCTTCTGAAATCGATTCAAACGCATAAACTTCTGCGCGTTCAGGAAATAGTGTTGCTTCGTAGAAAGATACCTCCTATAGCTATCTAAACTCAAGGATGCGTCCGGTTTCATCATCAATCACCAGTGTTTTCGTCTTCTTCTCAGAAATTCCCACAACCGCAACAACCATCCATTGCTTCTTCTCTTCCTGAGGCGTCACAGAATCAATCACAAACCAGGAAAAGCCTGTCTTTTCCAAAGCTGCTTTAGAAGCGTCAATGACCTCATCAATGTCTTTTTTCATATATTTTAAAGTTTAGAGAGTCTAATAAACTTGCCGCCAACAGAAGCGTAAAGGTTCCAAAATTATAAATAGAAACCTTTATAAACTTTCACCCACTTTCATTTATAAACATTACGATACTCCACCATACACATGGCTTCCTACATCAAGAAATGCCCGGAATGTGGCAGCATCAATCTCAACATCAATAAAGAACGAGGAGAAATTGTCTGCCGAGACTGCGGATTAGTCGTAGAAGAGCGTATGATCGATTTCTCGCAGGAATGGAGAGAATTTGAGTCCGACCAGGAAAAGCGAAGACGTACCGGGGCTCCCGCCACCTACTCAGTGGACGCAGCAGAACCCCTCATTCTCAAACACAATAACACGATAGAAATCGTCAAGATCGGAGAATTCATCGATAGTCATCTCAACACCAAAGGCTACCGTATCATGAAAGAAGGAAACGTAGAATTTCTTCCTCTTCCATCCGGCTATGAAGCAGTGTCCTTCACTGACGATTATAAAATCTCGTTTCAGCCCATCAGTGAAATATCCCGGCATCCAGCAGAACAGGTCTATGACCTCCGTCTTGAAACAGGCAAAAGGATAAAAGTCACCGGCAGCCACAGCGTGTTCACGGTCAGGGGCAAAGAAGTCGTTCCTGCGCAGGTCTCCGATCTCAAAGAAGGAGATTTCGTCGTTGCTCCAGCAGAGCTCCCATTCGCAGAGCAAACAACCACGATCAACCTTATCGAAGCATTTGCGAACATTGTAGCAAAAGACGATCCGTTCACCAATAACATCTACATTCGTAATATTCCAGATCAAACACTCTTTGTCGATCTCAAAGCAAGAACTGCAAATCTGCCTCAGTTTAAAGGTAAAATAAAAGACTGGAAGAGACATCAAACCCTTCCATTGTGGGTGATCAAAGAACTGCAAGGCATCATAGACATAACAAAATACGACCTGACAGACACCTGCATTGGCACCTACAGTGGTCACAACACGTTACCCTTGTTTATCAAGATAACACCTACATTCTCCCGTTTATTAGGGTGGTACGCAAGCGAAGGAGATTCTGGCGCTCATGCACTTCGGTTCTCCCTAGGCAGCCATGAAACAACATACCTAAACGAAATAGAAACCACCATCAAGAACCTCTTTGGGTTCGGTGTCGGAAAATACACAAAAATCACGTCCGCAGTCCAGTTAGAAATACCTAGTAAGCTCTTGTCGTTGCTCTTCTCTCGCGTGCTTAAAGCAGGTTCTAATGCGCATACGAAGCGAGTTCCGCCCAT
>CAZDTM010000036.1:1873-8891 GCA_964508385.1 Candidatus Woesearchaeota archaeon
TATTTAACGCCACAAAAGAAAACAGGCACGCATTTTTACAGGCATATATTGAAGGCGATGGCACATATGGAGAAGTATACAACACTATCCGTCCAGATATTCACATTACGACCTCTTCAGTCAATCCAGATCTATCGAACGATATCCTCAATCTGTACAGCTCTTTAGGCCTTCACGCCCATTACGCCGTAGAACAAGTAGCTTCTCACACCATCGCAAAAATGGGGTATGTGCTACCAGCATCAGTGTCGACAAAAACCATTATCAAAAATCCAAACACTGCTCAAAAGTTAGGGTACTTAACTGCACCCTTAACAGAAGTCAAAGGGAAGCCAGCTATTGAGCATCTTATGCCGGCTCCAGAAGAATACAAAAAAGAATGGAAATTACGGTCTAAAATACGAATAACAAAGCAAGCTGCTCTAAAGATTGCAGAGAAATACAACGATCACGATCTCAAGAAACTCGCACAAGCTCCATTCCTCTACGTCAGAGTACGTAGTATTACACCAGTACAATCCACCAATGGCTACGCGTATGATATCGCAGTTCCAGGATGTGAAAACTTCGTCGGTGGAACTGGTAGTATCTTCCTTCACAACACTAGATACGACAGAGGAATGGGGACAGACGTCGGACAAAAAGGGGACATCTTCCAATTAAAGGGAAAAGGCATGAACAAGTTCTTCAGATTGAGAAAATGGCAATACAGAATCTCAACCGCCATTGAAAGAAACTTAAAGCTCGCCCTAGCAGAGCTCAAGAGAGTCGCTTCCTACCTCAAATTGCCCAAATCAGTAGAGGAAGAAGCATCAAGAGTCTACACCATGGCAGTCCAACGAGGATTAGTAAGAGGAAGATCCATGGAGTCCGTCGTCGCAGGAGCATTATACGCAGCCTGTCGAAGACATGAAGTTCCAAGAACATTAGACGAGCTCTCAGAAGCATCAGGAGTAGACAAAAAGGAAGTCGGACGAACCTACAGATTCATCACCAGAGAATTAGGCATCCGCATCCTGCCGTCAAATCCAGTGGACTACATCCCAAGATTCGCCTCAGCGTTAAAGCTCACAGCAGAAACCCAATCCAAGGCAGTAGAAATTCTCGAACAAGCAGAAAATTCAGAGCTCACATCAGGCCGCGGTCCGACAGGAATAGCGGCAGCATCATTATACGTTGCAGCCTTAATCAACAACGAAAAACGCACGCAAAGAGAAGTCGCAGACGTGGCAGGAGTCACAGAAGTCACAATCCGAAACAGATATAAAGAGCTGTTCAAGCGATTAAAGCTGAAACCATTGCCAGAGCAAGTCAAAAAAGAGCAGCAAACAAAAAAGAGGTGATGAACAATTTCGCACTACACTGAAGCCTGGAACACGCTGAAGCAGCACCCCATCATCATTGTTCCTCTCCTCATTGCAACAGCGTTGATTCTCGCAGCATCCTCAGTCATCACGACAGCAACCATCACGTCCTCAGTCGTCATCTTTATCGTCTTGTCAGTTGTGCTTGCCCTTGCGGGAACATCAGCGACTCTTGCAATAGCAGACAAGGTCACGCAGCACAAAAAGCCAGAGGTTAAGGACATCCTCACAGGGATTCGGCAGCACTTCTGGAGGCTTCTTGCGATGGAAGTTCTCAAGACGCTCGCCTATGTCGCCGTCCTTCTTCTCGCAGTGGTCGTCATGGCCCTCATATATCCCTTCAACCGCCAGATCTCGTTCTTCGTTGCCGCCGTCATCTTTGCAGTTCCCGCCATTCACCTCTATCTTGGCTTGCTGTTTCGCTATCCCCTGCTCGTCAGGAATAAGCTTTCCCCTCTCGACGCGCTGCGCCACTCCTACAAACTGTTTCAGGCAAACAAAGGGCGCGTCTTCGCAACTGCAGTTCTAATGTTAGTCACCTTCACCGTCGTTGACCTCATCAGGTCCACCCTCGTGTACTTCGCGAATATGGATCTCACCTGGCTCTTCTCCTTCCTCTACTTGCTCATCGTGGTCTGGTCCTTTATCTACCTCTTCACGGTCTTCCCCACACTGCAGCAACCGCTACAGAAAAAACACATAACGCTTCCTGTTGAACAACCACAGAAAGTAGCTACACAGAAAAGGAAAAAAAGTCGGAAGCGCTGACCACGTTCTTAAAGATTTTTTTCGCCTGAAGTTCTAAGGGTTTTGCGTCTTTATAGCGCTGGCTGAAGTGCGTCAGCACCAATTTTTTTACGCCTGCCTTCTTTGCGATTCTTGCCGCATCAAGGGACGTCATGTGCATATACTCTTTCGCCAATGCTCCTCCCTGAGCATCGTACGTAGACTCACAAATCAGGACATCCGCACCTTTCGCTAGCTTCACCGCAGCAGAGCAATACACGCTGTCCGTCAGGTACACCACTTTCTTTCCCTTCACGACGAACGTCGCATCCTTCGCTTTGATTTTTTTTCCCTCAAACACAACGTCTTCACCATTCTGCAACCTTCCCAAGATCGGCCCGCGAGGAATCCCCAGCTTTTTGATCTTGGCTACGTCCATCTTCCTGCGATCCCGTTCCACAACTGCATATCCAACGCACGGAATGCTGTGCTGGAGCAATTGTGTTTCCACCACAAAGTCTCGCCCCTTGTACGCCACGCCATCCGCAGTAATCTCCTGCACGTCAACCTCGATTTTTCCAGTGATGCCGAATGCGTCAAGGATCTGCTGCACGCGTTTGGCACTTCCTCGCGGCCCGTAAATCGTAATTTTCTTCTCTGCCCCCCACTTGCCGATGTTCTCAAAGACCCCAGGCAGTCCCAGCACGTGATCGCCATGCCAGTGAGACAAAAAAATCCTCTTGACTTTCGGCACAGCAAACCCAGCAATTCTCATCTGGCGCTGCGTGTTCTCTCCGCAGTCAAACAGCAGATGCTCCCCGCTCTGCCTGATCAACACTGTTGACTGTGCGCGTTCCGCCGTGGGCGTCATCGAAGCCGTCCCAAGAAAGACAATATCCATTCCTGATTGGTGAAGAAACCTTTTTATATAGTTTTCCTGTTGTACCACCAATGACAGACAAAAAAATCAAGGAAGAAGAGCAGGCAGAAGAACTCCCCCAAGGGACGATCACAGCATCCTACGCGCGCGAGCGCATTATTGCTGAAGTCACGCCCATATCACAAGAACTCTACGACAAGTCTCGCTATGGTGAAGTCAAGGGCAACAAAATCAGTTACTCTCTTCCTGAAGCGCTGCTGCTGATGGAGAAGTCGCGGTTGCAGGTAGTAGACGGCAAAAAAGCGCCCATGTCCTACGATGAATTTGTCAAGAAAGCGCGGAGAGTTGAACCGAACTTCTGGATCAGATACTGCGTCTTCCGTGATCTCCGTAATCGCGGTTACATCGTCAAGACCGCATTGAAGTTTGGGGCGGATTTCAGGGTCTACGACCGGGGAGTGAAGCCCGGCGATGACCACGCGAAGTGGATTGTCTATCCAGTGCATGAAAGCGACGTCTTAACATGGTATGAGTTCAGTGCGAAGAATAGGGTCGCTCATTCAACAAGAAAACGATTGCTCATCGGCGTCGTTGACGAAGAAGATGATTGCAGTTACTGGGAAGCGCGCTGGATACGGCCGTAACGAGAAACAGCTCATCGAAGAAATTTAAAAGCCGGTTCCGCCGTACACTCCAAAACGGTCACGGTTTTTGACATACTGTTGAACCACCCAGTAGGCGTTTTCAAACATCGTGCGGGGCGGGTGGCTGCGGATTGGGTGGGGAAGGTCAAGAATCTCAGAAGCAGGCGATGTAGTGCCGCTCTCCACAAGAACTTTTTCAACGAGGGAAAGACAGCGTTTGCGTGCAAGTCCGCGCCGAGTTCTTCCGCGTGCGAGGACGTCCTCTGCAACCCCTTGCTTGCAAAGAGAATCCCATAATTTCCACGCATCTGCATGACCTGGAGAGATGCCATCTGAGCAAAGTGCAATGACTCTTGTTTGATATTCCAACGATTTTTCTGCGAGATGATCCTGCGTCCAAGGATCGCCAGCGAGCGCAATGCCGCCAAAAACGTGCATATACAGAGAGTCTAGAGATCTTTGAACAGATCGTGGAAGGACAAGTTTCATACAAGGGAGTAAGAGGGAGACTATTTAAAGTTTTCTATCTGTAACTACTAAAGAGGAGCATCTTAGTCAACAATTCGCCATCGTTGTACAGAGTGTTCTCTTCGCCTGGCAAAGAGATCCTGCGTTCTGTGGCCCAGGTCTGGACCCCTGCCTTCGGGTTCCCGCAGAACAGAGGAAGGATCAACATCGACTGGAAAATATGCGTTTCGTATCTCTTCTTCCGGGTCAGGTAGTGGAGCCCGGCTCCATTCATACATCGGGCGTTCAGCATCAGCCATGCTCGCAAGCGAAAATGCTCATTTATATGTGTTTGCAACCGCCAAAAAACAAAACTCTTTTAATCTCGTTCTGCTATCAAGAGAGAATGGCGTTGATAATGGACAATACTACTGCGGTCCGTTTACAATTGATCAAAACGAAAATTCTCGACTTCATCAGCAGAAATGGCCCAACATTGCCGGTGAGACTGACATCGATCATCGAAAAGGACACGATGTTTGTCGGCGCTATCCTCTCAGAGCTGCTCAGCAACAAACAGCTGAAAATCACTCACGCAAAAATTGGTGGATCTCGTCTTTACTACAGGCCAGGCCAGGAAGAAAAATTGTCCCTCTTGTATACCCACCTTCCCATGAGAGAACAAGAAGCCTACAATCTCTTGAAAGAAAAACGCTATATCAACAATGCAGACCTAGAGCCAGCCATTCGAGTAGCGATGAGGAACTTGGAAGACTTTGCTGTCCCGTCACAGCAAGGTGATCAAAGTATCTGGCGATGGCATACAGCCCCGCCGCAAGTCGCTCCGCAACAACGCCCAGTACCTCAGCCAGTTCCCCAATTCCAACAACCGTCAGCACTGCAGCCAGCACCACAGCAGAGATTACTGCCCCCAACTCCCATACAACAACAGCCGCAACAAAAGAGAAGAACAGAAGACCGGTCTTCAGCCTTTTTAGAAACGCTCACCTCATTCATGAAAGCAAAGAGCATTGCCACTCTCTCGACTGAAACAGAAAAGAAAAATAGGGAATACGTCTACACTGTTGAGCTTCCCTCCTCCATAGGTCCGCTGCACATGCTTCTCATTGCAAAAAACAAGAAGCTCATCAACGAAAATGACCTCATCCTCGCGCACAATCTCGGCCAGTCCAAGAAGCTCCCCACACTTCTCGTCACGCCAGGCCAGCTCAACAAGAAAGCGCAGCTCTATCGAGAGAAACATTTAAGAGGTTTGCTTCTCCTCCACGTCGTATGAACAAGTCTCTTCTGCTGCTGATCTTCTCAAGCCTCTTTCTTCTCTACGAGGTCTCGGCAGCCAGCACCATCTATGACTATATGAAAGGACTGGACAGCCAATACGTCATCGTGCTCGGAGACAGAGGAAAAAGCAGCGACAGCATTGCAGCAACGAAGCTCGCTCTCGCCCTTCAAAACGATCAGCACCTCACCCTTTCTCTCATGCTCGAAAGCGAGGTGAATCCAAACATCAACAAAATCCTGATAGGCCACCCGTGCACGAACAGCTTGATACCCCTGTCCTGCGAGGAATGGCCCTATGCAGATGGCCAGGCCCTTATCAAGATCATTGGCAACGACCTCATTTTGGCAGGAACGAAGGACGAAGACGTCATTTTTGCAGCCGAGGTTCTTGGCAACTATGGAGGCTATCCTCTCTTCAGGAACAGCAGCGCAGTCCTCGTGCTCAGCACTCCGTTGAATACCACAACTGAACGCGTCATCAGGGCAAAGAGCGCATTTGAATTCGTGTGCGGTGACCAAATCTGCGAGCCAGGAGAGAAGTACGAGTGTAACACAGACTGTGAAGGAACGTCCTGCTTTGGCCTATGCAAAGACAAGGGATTCCTCAACGCAGTATGCAAAGACACCCCTTCGAATCCAAATGTTCCCATGTGCGAAGAAGGATGGATAACTCAGGGCCAAGGGTACTGCTCTACTGGAAAGACCTGCTGCTGTGAAAAAGAACTGCAGCAAGCGCAGCAAGCAGAGCAACAGTCTCAACAACAAGAGGAGCAGAAAAAACAGAGGTCATTCTTCCAGCGTATCATCGACTGGTTCGTCGAGCTGTTCCGCGCAGTCTTTTAAGTCTTTCTTCAATGACAGCAGCACGGCAACAATCAACACACCGCATCCAAAGAACACGAAAAAGTCAATGGCGCTTCTTCCAACAAACAATCCCGCAACCCACCCTCGCCGTTCAACAATCGTGGTAAGATTCCCGCACGATGCCGAAAACTCGCGCAACCCTACAGCGTACACAAGATCCATCGCATCTGCAACAGCCCGGAACGGATAGCTCTTGTTTTTTGTTCGAAGCCATGTTTGCCACGTTTCGCTCTCCTCAGTTGCTGCTCCCAACTCTTCTGCGAGATCGTATGGTCTGTTTGCACACGCAACATAAACGTAGTCTTCTGACGCTTGGTCTTCATACTGTGCATGGTCTCGATAGCGTTCTCCAGCAACGTTATGGGGCGCAGAGAAAGAGTCTGCAATATAATGAGTAGCAACACCAAAGGCATAGCTTTGTTCACGAACATCATTTGTTTTCTTCATCTCATCAAGCCAGTACAACGCCCTCTCAAGAGAGTACGGATAGCTGTGCCTCCTGAAATCACGAAAAACTTTGTCAGGCGCCACGCTTCCCTCTTGTAGCGCTGTGAGGTTCAGTCGCTGTTGTGTTGTAGCATCAACGCTGTAGTAGAACGCTTCAGTCAGTGCTTGGTGCGTTTCCCAATTCCATGCAGAAACTGGGAGGCTCAAAAGAAGCACTAACAGCAAGAAGTCCCCTTTCATGAGAACAGAGAAAACAGCGTGCGCTATTAGTATAACGGCAGAAAAGCCGAAAAATCAACACGTCCTAGAGAAACCTTTTAAAAGCGCAAAAGAGGCGATAGCCT
>CAZDTM010000037.1:0-8712 GCA_964508385.1 Candidatus Woesearchaeota archaeon
TTTTCGCATGCGGTGCGTGCAAGAAGTAAGAAACAGCACCTTTTTTCTTTTTCATAATCTTTTTATAGAGGGATAAAAATGAAAGACTATGGATTACGATCTTCGCCAAGTTCTCCATAGATTTGGGAGAGACAATCAAGATGCTGTCAGGAGGTTAGAGCAGTCTCTCGCCTGTGCTTTATTCAACCACAACCAAGACGTGAGGGACATTGCGCGCGAAGACGTCATTGATGATGTTACAGTCTTGTGTCTCGCGGGAATGAAACTAAGAGGGGCTGCTGCGAGTAGATGGCAGATGGTGCTGTATCTCGAAGAAAAGAGAAGAATACGAACAATGCGGGTTGGCCCCATCCCTCAGGAATATGTGCAACAACCCTCGTTTCCTTTCATGTTCCGGGCTGCATCGAGGTATCTGGGGAATCAACAGCGCTCACTTTTGCAAGAGAGGTAACAACATCGCCTTCTCTGGGCCGCATCAGTCGTAAACCCTGGGTCGCCCTTCCGATCACATTCACGCCGCTTACTGGTGATCGCAAGACAACGCCCTGTCGTGTAATAAAGACCACGCTGTCTTGCTCCTTCACGCAAAGAACCCCCACAACGTTTCCATTTTTCTCGGTGACCTTAATGTTGGTGACTCCCTTTCCTCCGCGGTGAATGAGTCTGTATTCTTCTTCCTGTGTTCTTTTTCCAAACCCTTTTTCTGTTACTGTCAAAATCGTTGAGTGAGGCGGAGTTTTCTCTAATCCAACAACTTCATCATTGAGTTCTAAGCGTATTCCTATCACGCCGCCCGCAGTTCTCCCCATGTCACGCACATCAGATTCACTAAACTTGGCCGCGTTCCCTTTCTTGGTTGCTAAGAACAGGATATCCTGGCCAGAGGTGAGAACCGTAGTGATAAGTTCGTCTCCTTCGTCGAGAGTAAGGGCTACAATGCCGCCGCGCCGTGGATTGCTGAACTGCTCCAGCGCAGTTTTCTTGACAACTCCTTTTTTCGTTGCCATGACCACAAACTGATTGCCTTCAAAAGAGGCGACGGGAAGCACCGTCATCACATGCTCGTTCTCGCTCAAGTGAAGCACGTTAACCATTGCCTTTCCTTTGCTGTATCTGCTTCCTTGGGGAAGTTCCCACGTAGAGAGCCAGTGAACCCTTCCTTTGTTCGTGAAGAAGAGGAGCGTCTGTTTTGTATGCGTCACGAACAGTTCTTTGACGTTGTCCTCTTCCTTTGTTTCGGTTCCAATGACGCCGATACCGCCCCTTCTCTGTTCTTTGTAGGCAGAAAGCGGCGTCTGTTTGATGTATCCTGCTTGGGTAAGGGTGATAACAATGTCCTGGTGCTCAATGAGGTCCGCGGTGTGTATTGCCGTTTCTTGTTCTTGAGTAATGGCTGTTTTTCTCGGATCGCCATAGTCTTGAATGAGATGCTCTAACTCTTCCTTGATGATCATATCTATTTTTTCTGCTGATGCAAGGATCGAGGTGAGATGGATGATTGTTTGTTTGAGCTCTTCATGCTCTTCGTTGAGCTTGGTAGTTTCTAAGTTGGTTAGCTTGTTGAGCTTCATGTCTAAGATGGCATCAGCTTGCTTCTCAGTTAACGGATAGGTGAGGACCAATCCTTGCCGTGCCGTTTCTAAGTTTTCTGCAGTCTTGATGAGCTGAATGACTGGATCGATGTTGTTGATCGCAATGATCAATCCCTCCACGATGTGCTGCCGACCTTCTGCTTTTGTCAAATCGAATTCTGTTCGCTTTCTAACGACATTTCTTCGATGGACCACATAGCAAAGAATCAGGTCTTTCAAACTAAGGAGCCTGGGTTGCCCTTCATGCAAAGCGATATTGGCAATGCTGTAGGCTGTTCTCAGGGCGGTATGCGCATGCAGTTGATTGAGAACGATTTTTGCTTCTGCATCTTTTTTAAGTTTGATAAATATTCGTAGTCCTTCTTTGTCTGATTCATCACGGATATCTGCTATGCCCTCAATGACTTTTTCACGAACGAGGTCTGCTATGTTTTCTATCAGCTGTTTTTTGTTAACCTGATACGGTATTTGGGTAATGACCAGGTTGTCGTTTTCAACGTGGGCTGTTGCTGTGATGGTTATTTTTCCTTTGCCTGTATGATATGCTTGCTGGAGTCCTTCAATGCCGGATATAGTCGCTCCTGTAGGGAAGTCTGGCCCTTTAATATGCTGCATGAGCTCTTGAACGGTAATTTCTGGTTTTTCCAATGTCGCAATGATGCCGCTACATACTTCAGTAATGTTGTGGGGAGGCATATTCGTTGCCATCCCAACGGCTATTCCCGAGCTTCCATTGACGAGGAGGTTGGGTAATTTGCTGGGCAGAAGGAGAGGCTCTTCTAAGCTATTGTCGTAGTTTTTTCCCATGGGCACCGTTTGTTTATCGAGATCTGCCAGCATCTCTTCTGCTATGTTCGTAAGTTTCGCTTCAGTGTAACGATCAGCAGCAGCAGAAAATCCATCTATAGAATTATGGACAAAAACCCCACAATCCAAAAGGAAATTATGATGTTCGTTAACAGTAATGTCATAAACATTTTCAGTATGTTTTAGATATTGAGTATTAACAACAAAATGATTGTACTCTTTAGCTAGAGCTATTAATTCCGTTTGATTCTCAAAATAAGTAATGGCTTTAGAATAGTGGGGAAAACAATTATTTGTTCGATTAGCTTCATACGCCTCTTGATTGATATTTTCTTCTCCCATTTCATGAATAAGTCGGTTTACATAGAAGAGAATTTTATTTTTGATGATCTTTTCTTTGTAGTTTTTTTCTTTCCAGTTTTTTTTATGGATTATTGCTGCTTTTTGTGCAAGCTCATTCATGTAAGCAGGATCTACTTTAAGTCTTCTGATATTTACTCCTTCAGATTGTCTTTTTCTGAATTCGGGAATAGTCCAAAGTTTTTTAATGTGGTCACTATGAATTTCTGTATGTTCTTTCCAACTTACACGTTGGATATTCCTCGGATTATTATTAAACTTGTTAAAATCAACATGATGTCTCACAGGACCTTGTTTTATCTCATACCGCCCAGTTAAAAGATTATAAGCATCAACAATTTCATGAACAAATTTGTATCTTTCTGTATTGTTATCTTTTATCATCAGATAATCTTTGAGTTCAGTATTACCTCTCATGGGGCTTAATTTGAAGACTCCAGGCATCAAACTATCAGTTGGGGTTAAATCTTTTGCTTCTTTGTAGGTTAAATCTTTAAGTAAAAATTTATGATTAGGGGTGCATCTAATCCTATCTCCCGTATCTAGAGTAATCTCTATTATTTGTGCTTTTTTTCTTGTGAGCCGAGGATTTTTTGCTTCTCCAACAACTATTTTTCCCTCTTTATTCATGGAATAAACATAGAATTCTTCCCCTTTTTTGTAAAGTTCACAAAGTTCTTTAAAACTTTTTGAAGTTCCATCAAGTAGTTTTATCTTTGTATCGCCTGTAAAGCATCCGAAGTTTCCTTGACCTTTGACAAGAGGATATCGCAAGGAAAAGTCTTGAGCCATCCTGACTAAACTGTCGTAGACTGCTAAATTTCCGTGCGGATGATATTGGCCCATGCACGTACCAACAATGCGTGCTGATTTTATCGTTGGTTTAGTGTGGGTAAGCCCCATCTCGTGCATAGTATACAAGATCCTTCGGTGTACAGGCTTCAAACCATCGTACACATCAGGCAGCGCTCGTGCAGTAATAACTGACATGGCATAATCTATGTAACTCTCTTTCATTTCCTGGTCTATGAGCCGTACTTGAACTTCTTGAGCCATCTTGAATACGTCCTTCCCTTCAAGGGTACATTCTAACTTATATGTCTAGATTCTTCACATATGTTGCGTTTTTTTCTATGAACGCTCTTCGTGGTTCTACTTCCTCCCCCATGAGTATGCTAAACATTTCATCTGCTAATGCCGCATCTTGAATCGTAACTTGTTTGAGTTTTCTTTCAGCTGCGTTCATAGTTGTTTCCCAGAGTTGTTCGGGGTTCATTTCTCCAAGTCCTTTGTAGCGTTGAATGTGCACTTCTGTCCCGAGTTCTTCAAGGCTCTTTTCTAGTTCCTTGTCATTATAGCAGTATCTGATAGTTTTTCCTTTGCTTACTTTGTATAATGGAGGCATGGCGATGTACAAGTATCCTTTTTCAATGAGCGGCCGCATATGCCTATAGAAGAAAGTTAAGAGCAAGCATGCGATGTGCGCTCCATCGGTGTTATGGAGCGTTAATCCCCCCAAGCCACCAATAAAACTTCTGTTCAGATCTACTGAAAGGTCGTAAACGAAAGAGTCATGCGATGACACCTCTTCTACTTTAAGCACTTTGGCTGCCTGAAAGTCTTTGTTGACATTTATGACATACCTTCTGTCGGCCCCAAATTTCTGTTTAGTAATGTAAGCAAAAAGAGCATGGGCATTTTTGTGGTCTCTCCAGATAGCCTTCGCTTTTTCTAACTGTTTTGTTGAACCAAGGACAACATCATATTTTGGATGGTTTGATCTAATCAACACGCCCCTGTAATAATGGTCTTTCTGTTGGCTCACAATAACTGACGGCAGTAATCCTAATTGTCGGTAAAGGAACACTATTCCCTCCATCAATTTTTTTGACGATGTTGTATGGTCTATAGCTGGTTTCCCGCCACGTTGAGAGTTCCCTTTGCTTTTGCCAACAAACGCAGATCCATCGCTTTGCAGCAGTCCCTTCAAAAAGCTGATTTGTTGTGATTTTTTGGCGTTGAAGATAATGTTGGGAACGAATTTTGTAGAAGCATGTTTTCCCTGAAGATGTAGTTTCTTTAATAAGAGCTCAAAGGCAAGTGAATTGAAGTGGATGAGCGTACCTGTTTCTCTCTGCTCTAGAATGGTGTTGCATCCAAGGGATTTTTTTATCGCGTGTTGCAGTCTTTTAAGATAATATTTCTCGTCCCCACCAAGACAGAGACAGTAACGGTAAGGGTTTTTCTTTCCCCGAGAAGGGCTTCCGTCTCCAATATACCACCCAAGAAGGTAGGACAAGTGGTTGTCGAGCTTGAGCTCTAGTTTTATCTTTGAAGTGTGGTTGCGGAAGTAGAGCACCCTACTGGAGAGAATGTTGGGGTCTGTGATATCTTGTAAGGGCACAAACAGGGTGAAGGGAATTCTGTCAAGATCATATCCAAGAATATCTAAGTACCCTTTAAAGTCTCTGTACGTGGGCATGACGTTGTCTATCTTTAGTTCCCATTGTTCGAAAATCGTTGGGTAAATGCCTAAAGCCTTGCTGAGGTCGCTTCTAGTAATTTTTTTCTTTTTCCTGAATTTCTTTATCTTTTCCCATGCTTGAAGCGGCAGGTCAACATATGCTTCTTGAGGTGTCTCCTTAAGCTCGCTTTTTTTGAAGAGGGCATAAACAGGGTACTCTTTTGCCATTTCCTTGAGATCAAGTGCGATGCTTTTGTCCGTTCTTGGTAACATGCGAGGCAAGAGCAAATAGTCTTTTGTCGTGATATCCTTTGTCGCTTTCGTTTTTATGGCTCCGTCCTCAAAAACGAAAACGCTATGATAAGGAGTAACGGTAACGTTGTAGCCAAGATGTGTTCTGATTCTATAAAGGCTTGTTTTTAGGGGATGCTTCACGACATTGGTAACTGTTTTTACAACATGTTCTCCTGGATTTATTGAAAGTGAACTCACTTTATACTTTTTTGGAGCCACACAATGTTCAACAAAGTTTTCAATGGAATCATGACAAAGATTTCCCAGCTCATCAAAATAAAGGAGGGGCGTATCTCCGATGACGCTGTCTGCATCGCTCATGATAATGATTTTGTGGTACCTTGCTTTTTCTGCGTTGAATTCCTCCCCGATACTAGTGCCAATGGAGCTGATAAGCGTAAGGATTTCTTTATTCTTGAGCATTTTGTCAAGCCGTGCTTTTTCGACGTTCAGGATTTTACCTTTGATGGGAAGTATTGCTTGTGTTTTTCTGTCTCGTGCCTGCAGGCTGCTGCCTCCCGCCGAGTCTCCTTCGACAATGAAGAGCTCTGCTTCTGCAGGGTTATTGGTTTGGCAGTCTGCAAGTTTTCCCGGTAAGTTTCCTGAATCTAACGCTGATTTTCTCCTCGTTAATTCCCGCGCTTTTCGTGCTGCCTCTCGCGCCTCTGCTGCATTAATGACCTTGCCAATGACTATCTTTGCTGTGGCTGGATGTTCTTCGAAGTACGTACTAAGGCTTTCATACGCTGTTGAGTCGACGAATCCTTTGACGTCTGAATTTCCGAGTTTTGTTTTTGTTTGTCCCTCAAATTGTGGGCCAGGCAGCTTTAAAGAGAGAATTGCCGTTAACCCCTCACGGACGTCTTCTCCTGTTAGCTTTGTTTCAGTTAGTTTATTTTTTTTGATATAGTCGTTGATGCTTCTGGTAAGCGCTGTTGCGTAGCCCGAGTAGTGCGTTCCTCCTTCTACGGTGTTGATGTTGTTGACAAAGGAGTGGATGTTTTCATTATAGCTGTCATTGTACTGCATTGCAATCTCAAGTTCAGTGTGGTCTGTTTTTTTGTGAATATAAATAACTTCGGGGTGTAGCGGTAGTTTTGTTTTATTGAGGTGTTGTACAAACTCTTTTATGCCTCCCAGGTATTGGAAGGTTTCTTCAAATGCTGCCCGATTGTCTCTAACGACAATGGTAACCCCTTTATTGAGGTAGGCCAATTCACGCATTCTGTTAGCAATAAGCTCGTACTTGAACTCTGTTGTTGAGAAAATCGTTGGGTCTGGTAGAAAGGTGACAGTTGTTCCTGTTTTCCCCTCATACGTTCCAACAGCCTTGACCTCTGTTACTGGAATCCCTTTTTCATAGCGTTGATGGTAGATACTGCCATTTCTCTTGATGTTTACTTCCAACCATGTTGAAAGCGCATTAACAACAGACACCCCTACGCCATGCAAGCCCCCAGAGACTTTGTACGTTTTCTTATCGAATTTTCCTCCCGCATGAAGAACCGTCATAACTAACTCTAGTGCTGATTTTCCTTCTTGTAGGTGAATATCTACCGGAATCCCTCTGCCATCATCTTCTACAGTGACTGACCCGTCGGCGTTGATGGTGACTCTGATGTAGTTGCAGTTACCAGTTAATGCTTCATCCAGAGAATTGTCCGTCACTTCGTAAACGAGGTGGTGTAGGCCTCGCTCTCCGATGTCCCCAACGTACATACTTGGACGTTGACGGACCGCCTCAAGCCCCTTCATAACGGTGATGCTCTGCGCAGTATATTCTTCAGTCATAGTATGCTCCAAGGAAAAGCAATGAAACTACGCTTCAATGCTCCCCTGACAGTAATGCCCTCAAAAATCCCCTAAACATCTCTTGAGGTACACTCAAGAAACGCCTGAACTATAAAAGGTTTTCTCCGTCTGAAACCCCAATATTCCGGCTTTATACGGCTTCTAGAGGCAAAAAACTACTTTTTAGAAAACCATTCCAAAAGTGACACGAATAACAAGGCTTATATATAATAATACTATGATATGATTATGCCAAAAACAGAACATTCAAGCAAGGTTGTTAGTATCACCGTCCCAGAAGGACTCAGAGAAATGCTTGAAGTTGTCCCGCGATTAGGCTACTACGACTCCTTATCTGAGTTTATTCGAGACGCCATCCGCACACATCTCTCAACCAAGAAAGAGATCCTCACCTTGATCGTGTACAATCTTTATAAAGAAAGAAAACTCTCATTGGCACGGGCAGGGGTGATGCTCGGGTTGTCAACTGCTGATACAGAAGACGTATTCAAACATATGGAGGTGCCCTAAGTGTTGCCACGTGAGGTCGTGGAAGAACTAGGGCACGATGCTCTGATCGCAGTAGAGCACGACCTCTACAGGCACCAAGACGCCTATGACATTCTTCACCATCTGCATGGTCTCGGGCTGTGCGTCTCTTTCAGAAAACCAGCGCATAATCTTCGCACCTTGCTTGATCAGTACAACAAACCACACGCAAAGATTGCTCGTTTCATCGACACCATCAGCAAGCAAATCGGCTCGCAACTCTCCTTGCCGCATGCAGTCTATCTCAGCTCGCACGATCTGAATGAGCTTGCTCCTGTTCTCGAGAGCGAAGTGAGCAGCCTGCCTCTCGGAGAGCGTTTTGTGGTGATGGATGGCCTGCACGATCTCAACAATCTCTTTTCAGAGCAAACAATCCTTCAATTCTTGAATTTCACGCATGATCTTTTGCGACGGCACCGGACAAAAATGCTTGTGTTCTACGATCCAGAAAAGATGCCTGAAAGCATCCGCACAGCAATCCACAAAAAAGCGAGCTATGTCGTTACGTTGAGTTAAGGCGATCAGCGACTCTTTTTTCCGCCAAGTAGAAGCCAGCCGCCGTCAACCTCTTGTACCAGGATTTCGCTTCAGGAGTAAACTGTGAGTACAAACTATCTGGCTCAGCAACTGCCAGGCCTGAAGCCACCATAATTTCCCTCAAATTCTCCCAGACAGGATGTGTGTTGGGGACCGATTTGCCGACAACGATTTTTCTTTTTCCAAATGCCATATCGAGAGCCAGAGCAACGCGGCGCGAGAGATCGTCCGCACAAGGATGTCCAGCAATCAAACAAACAAAGTCCTCAACGTCAGTCATGAACCATATCAGAATGCAACGTCTTTAAGAAAGTTATG
>CAZDTM010000038.1:0-8244 GCA_964508385.1 Candidatus Woesearchaeota archaeon
TGATGTGGTGTTCCAAAATCCCCCCTTTGGCGTTCAAAACGAGCATGCTGACAGAGTTTTTTTGGAGGTTGCTTTTCGCCAGAGCCGGAAGATTTACTCCTTTCACAAGATAGATACGCGCCCTTTTGTTGAGGCCTTTGCTTCTGACCATGGATGGACATGCTTACTCTTGAAAACGTATGCTCTTCCTTTGAAAAAAACTATGGGCTTTCATACTAAAAAGAAACATCTCGTTCGCGTGGGGGCTTGGACCTTCGCTCGTTTACACTGCTAGCCTCTTTTGTGCTTCTTCCTTTTTTTCATAGAAACCTTTTTAAAAGGGACGGCAAACAACAGCGAAATGGACCTTGTTTTACTTGAACACACAGATAAACGCATGAAGTTTGAGATCAAGGGAGAGGAACACTCCCTTTGTAATGCTCTGCGCAAAGAGTTGTGGAACTCGAAAGATATCGATATCAGCGGATACCATTTGGCTCACCCTCAAGTGAGCGAACCAGTTTTTGTTGTTCAAACGAAACGAGGAGACCCGCAGGACGCTGTTTTGAGCGCGGTCGAACGTTTACAGAAAGCGAGTGCAGACCTGAAAAAGGCGTTCCAGGGTATCTAGACTTTTGGGTGAGATGGTGGGGTTGAAATCAGTTCTCCAACGAGCATGGCATTTTATTTGGCACGAGGATAGTCTTGCTTCGTGGCTGGTGAACCTTGTTCTTGCGTTCGTCTTGGTGAAGTTTTTGATCTATCCCGGGTTGGGGCTTCTTTTGGGCACACACTTTCCCATTGTGGCTGTTGTGAGCGGAAGCATGGAGCACCGAGGCTTGAACTTTGATGACTGGTGGGAGAGAAGCGGGGCGTGGTATGAAGAACACGACATTTCTAGGGGGGAGTTTGCCCAGTTTTCCTTTGTTCGCGGGTTCAACAAGGGGGATATCATGGTGTTACGGGGAATAGAACCGGAAGCTATTAAAAGAGGGGACGTGGTCGTCTACCGCAGCCAGCTCAACAAAAACCCGATTATCCATCGCGTGGTGGCTTTTGACGGGGACCAGAGTCGGTCCTTCATCACCAAAGGGGACAACAATGCAGCGCCGGATCGCGTTCCTGTTGATGCCTCGCAGATTGCCGGGACAGGAAAAGCGGTCATGCGCATTCCTTACCTTGGCTGGATAAAAATCTGGTTCGTGAGCTTGATTGGAGGAACATGATGCAGTTTTGTGAAAAATGCGGAGTTATTTTACTCCCCCAAAAAGATGAAGGGAGAACCCTGTTGAAATGCGGGAAATGCGGCGTCGTGAACACGAAACGCGAGCATCTTATCATCAAGGATACGTCCAGGCATACAAACAAGAGCAAGATTGAGGTTGTCGAGAAGCGCGTCGATACGTTGCCGAAGACCAAAGAAGATTGTGCTGAGTGCGGCCACAAGGAAGCATTTTATTGGACTGTTCAAACGCGATCCGCGGATGAAGCAGAGACCCGCTTCTTCAAATGCGTGAAGTGCAACCATACCTGGCGAGCTTACTCCTAGTAGGTCATAGTAGGCAAACTTTTAAAAGATTGGTTTCTTTTTTAGGTTTTATGGGAACTCTTTTCCTTTCGCATTCATAGCTCCTTCCAGCTTGCCGCTGTCGGCACCCGGAATTCCTTTCCTATGCCAGCATTTCAACGTGCACCCTATGTCGAGAAGTTTGTGACGAGCCTGCGCGTTGATGATTTTCGCGTGGCTGTTTCAGGCCTTGTTGTGGACGTGACCGAAGGGGGCTTTCTGCTTGATGATGGAACGGGGACGGTTACTATTATCGGGTCTGACTTGCCACGACTTAAGACTGGGCAGGTTGTTCGTGTCTTGGGAACAGTGTCTCCTACTGAAGACGGCGTGATGGTTTACGCGGATTTGCTTCAGGACTGGTCGACTGTTGACCCCGCCCTGCTGAAAAAAGTGAAAGATGCGCTTTTTGATGGGAAACCTTTATAAAAGAAATCAGCGTTTGTATTATGTGACTGGTTATGAAACTCACTCTTGCTGAGCCAAAGCTCCTTGTTGACTCTATCGGCATTATCTCTGAGCTCGTGAACGATGTTCAGATTACTCTTGACAAGGATAAGCTTGAGATTATTGCGATGGACCCGGCAAATGTTGCCATGGTCGTGTACAAACTGCTCAGCAGCGCCTTCTCCGAGTACAAAGTTGAGGGAAAAGAGCGCATTGCTGTTAGCTTGGATGGATTGAAAGCAATTCTTCGCCGAGTCAAACCAAATGATACGTTATCAATCGAGCTTGATAAAGAGAAAAATAAACTGAAGATCGTGCTGAAGGGAGATACTGCACGGACATTTCATGTTTCGCTTTTGGATATGGAGGATCGGGAACAGCGCGTTCCTGACCTATCCTTTCCTGTCACTGTGGAGATGCCGAGCGTTGTTCTTGATGAAGCAGTTCAAGACATGGACGTTGTTGCAGAAAGCGTGGCCTTTATTGCAACAAAAGGAAAACTGATTGTTGAAGCGGAAAGCAACCTGCATGCAGCGAAAACAGAAATTGATGAAACTGATGAAATCTCTATCAAAGCTGGAACTTCAGAGATGAGAAGCAAGTACAGCGTAGAGTACTTGAAAAAGATTGTGAAGGGCGGAAAACTCTCTGTGAAAGTGGGCATCAACTTCGGAAAGGATTATCCTCTGTTGGCAGAATACGTCACAAAGGACAAAGTGAGCTTTAGCGTCATTCTTGCTCCTCGCGTCAGCAACGACTAATTTCGGCTACGAAACCGTTAAATAGGACTCTGACCTTTTTCTTTCATTCAAAACGAGGGATGTTCATGAAGTTTGCGGAGAGCAATACACGCTGGTTGTTTTTTCTTGTTTTGGTTTTCCTTTCCTTTTTTGTTCCCTCTTCTGTTTCCGCTGAAACGCAGTACTGCTGTGAACGTACAACCTCTGGAGCGTCGTGTGTTCAGGCGCCTGCTGCCTCGTGCGATCCTGCTTACGCTTCAGCGTCCGGAAGCTGCGCGAACACTGCTTTTTGCAGGCCTGTTTGCTGCGTGACTGACACTATTTGCGCGCCCAATACCGGTGCGAGCCAGTGCAGTGCACTCCAGGGCACTGCTGTCCCAGAGAATCCGACTTGTGACGGCGTTGCTGCATGCCAAGAAGGATGCTGCCAATTGGGAAACTCTTGTTTTCTGAGTACCCAGAACGCCTGTCAAAATCTCGCTGCCTCTTATCCGTCTCTTGAAGGAAAAGATGTGTGGGATGAGCAAGTTACGAGTGAAGGCGCCTGTCAAAATCTCTGTCTTGATGTTGAAGAAGGATGTTGCGTTGATCCTGACAATGGTTGCACGTATGGATCTCGTGATACTTGCGATGAGCGCGGCGGGGCGACATTTCATTCTGGAATTTTTTGTAGTAGCACTCCTCTGAAAGATTCTTGCAGTTGTACACCTCACGCTGAGAAACAATGCAGCGAGGATGGCGGAGCAGTGTACTGGTTTGACAGCTGCGGTCAGCGAGAAGAGCAGGTGGAAACATGCAACTACGCTGATCGCTTGATCTGCCGGCAGAGCAATGGAACAGCTGCGTGCGCAAGTCTTGATTGCGCAGACACCCAAGACTATCCTACGAACACCCACGATCCGAACTTGGGCGGGCCTCGGACTCATGGAGAAAGCTGGTGCGTGTATGAGGGTCCAACCGGCCCTGGTTTAGATCCTGTTGGAAGCAGACATGCGCGCCATTACTGCTATGCTGGGGAAGAAAAAACCGAGCTGTGCGGAGATTTCAGACAGAGCAGATGCGTTTACAACAGCACTCAGGGATTTGCCGGCTGCGTCGATGTTGCTGTTGATGAATGCCTGTCTTGTAAACGAGAATCTTGCTGCGATGTTTCTTTGTGCGCATGGAAATCTTCTTCATCGTCTGCCCGAGTTCGTTCACCCCCAGACCTTCCCTCCCCACAGTCTTCCTTCTTTTCAGGAGCATCACTTTTTGTTAGTCCTCCGCCAATTGTTTCTGCTGGATTATCTCAGCCTGTACGTGATGAAGGTGCGTGTGTTCCTTTGATTCCTCCTGGCCTTAACTTTTGGGGCGGAGAGGAAGCAGGGGCTCCTGACTTTACTGACGCGAAGAAACTATGCAACAAAGGAACCCTTCGTTGCACGTCCATTCCTTATTACGCTACAAAGCACATCCCTTATGATCCTCGCTGCGGAAACAACGAATGGATGGAATACGCAAATGAATACTGCCGTTCTTTTGGCGATTGTGGCGCGGCATCGAGCGTTTATGGAGAATCAACTGAGACAGGACAACGTGTCCGCGCCCCTTCTTCAAAAACAAAAGTTGAGTCTACATGCCTGCCTTGGCGACCACCAGAAACCAACAACTGCCGGCTTTGCGCTGAACACTATGGCGCAGATTGCACTCTTTACAAATGCAAGACGCTCGGTCGCAATTGCAAACTTCTCAATGAGGGAACCGAGAAGGTGGCGTGCTCTTATATTGATCCCAACGATGTTGCGCCACCGCGCATTACCCCATGGCTTGACGTGATGAACCAAAGCCTGTCAGTTCAACTTACCAGCACCGGTTACTACGTGGAGTACACTGGCGAGGGAGGGCCGGAGATACCTCCTTTTTACTCTCTTCCGCTGGGCATTGCTCTCGATGAACCAGCGATCTGCCGTTATGACGAGAAACACACTGCCTCGTTTGAAGAAATGGAGTTTACGTTTGGCGATGAGGACTATACCGACCGCAAACTGCTGATGAATCTTGTTGAGGGAGGAAAAGAAACAACATACTATGTGCGCTGCCAAGACCTTCAGGGTCGTGCTAACATTGAAGAGTACAGCATTCAGTTTGTGACTGATCCTGAGCCGGATCGAGAACCTCCTCGTTTGCTCTGGACTGATCCGGAAAGTGAGAGCTTTGTTTCCCATGAGCAACACGAACTGCCAGTGCAGTTTGTGCTGAGTGAACCCGCGCATTGTCTGTGGAGCGGTCTTGACCAAGAGTATGATCAGATGCCGGCTGATCACGGGATGATATGCACTGACAAGGTGATTCCTAACGCGGTACAGGGAGATTATGACTGTCGCGCAGTGTTCCCTGTTGTTCCAGGCAATGCAAGTACGTTCTTTGTTCGCTGCCAGGACTTAAGCGGCAATTCGAATCGCGAGAGTTTTGCATACGCGCTTCGTGGGAGCGTGCCGTTGATCATTAGCGAGAAATATCCTGCTGGCGATGTTCAGTCGCCTGATGTTGAGATTGTACTTGTGACCAGCGGTGGCGCAGAAGATGGCACTGCGACCTGTCAGTTGCGAGGGACCGGCGTTCCACAATTTATTGACTTCTTTGATACAAACGTGCGTGTCCATAAACAGGCACTGACTCTCGGCAATGGCGGACATGTCTTTGATGTTCGCTGTGAGGATGCTGCAGAAAACAGCGCTGACGACAAACTCTTTTTCACGATTACTGCTCCGGAAGAAGACATTATACCGCCCCGCCTTGTTTCAGTCTATACCTCTGGAACAGTCTTGTATCTGATCACCGATGAGGTTGCGGATTGTCGTTATCATACGACTGATCCCGACTTTGCCTTTGAACAAGGAACTGTTACTGGCGCTGTTGGTTTCGAGCATAAAATTGTAGGCACTGATGCCCGCTACTATGTTCAGTGCCGGGATGTCGCCCAGAATGGAGCATCCTTTATTGTTTATCGATAGCTCATACCGCAATGTTTATATAAATAGGTTAGGGAGTATTTGAAGATGTTGACGCAAAAGAGGAGAAATACGGGCTTTTTCAGCAGGCACGGTCAATCTACAGGCTTTGTTATCCTTGGGATCGTTATTCTCGCTGTTCTGTTCTTAGCGGTGTACCTTCGTGAACGCGTCTGGTTTGGGCCAGTTACACCGGACACTCTCGGCGAAAAAGCAGTGCCGATCAAGGATCACATCCTTTCCTGCCTCTCTGATGTTGCCTCTGAGAAAATCAAGACCATTGGATTACAAGGGGGATATTTGAGCGAACCTGAAGGGACGTTTCGATTGGCTGAAGGAATCCCAGTCAGCTATCTCTGCTACAATATTCCTGGAGAACCGACGTGCATGAATCGCGCCCTTACTCTCGGGCAGATGGAGCAAGAACTTGAAGACAGCATTTCCAAAGGATTGCTGACGTGCATTGAGTTCAATACCTTCAGAAAGCGAGGCTTTGACTTCAGCGTTGGATCGCAGAGCGTTGATGTTCAGATTGGGCGCAGCGCTGTCGAGGCGACTCTTCATCAGCCTATCACGTTGACGAAAAAAGACGTGGTCGTGAAAGAAGACACGTTCTCCCGAACCTTTGCTGTTCCTTTAGGAAGACTGTATGATGTGAGCCAGGACATTGTGGCTGCAGAAGCGACACAAGGAATTTTTGACCAGCTTCTCTACATGCTTGCTCATAAGGGGGAGTACGTTATTGACAAAAAGAAACCGTATCCTGATATTTTGTATGTTGTGCAAGCAAAAGACAGCGACTACGTCTTTCAATTCATGATTCAAGGAGAACCATTGAGCTAAGTCTTGACGATGAAATATGCAGCGCTCTGGATTATTGCTAGCTTGGTTTTGTTAGCTGGACTTTCTTCTTTTGTTCGTGCTGAACAACAAGTATGCTGCAGCGAGACAATTAGTGGCGAAAAATGCGGCTACGTTTCGGCCAGTGAATGCAAGCCTGGAGCGTTACAGGCAGCCACGAGTTGCGAGCAAACGAGCTTTTGCAGCTTGGGGTGCGGTTTTGTTCAGGATGAAGGAAGATGCTTCAACAACATGCCAAAGTTTTCCTGCGAGAATACCTCGGGATGCAGCTGGACGCCAGAAGCGTCGTGCAACATCCCCCAATGCCAGCGCGGCTGTTGCATTTTGAGCAATGAATGCTCTTTTGTGACGCAGCTGGAATGCAAACAAGCAACGAGCACGTTTCCGAACGTCAATATGACCTTTAAGGAAGAGATTACGTCTGAACTGGAGTGCACGAATCAATGCCGCAGCTTTGAACGAGGAGCGTGTGTTGCTCCAGATGCCAGCTGTATTTTCACGACACGAGAGAGTTGCCCTCACCAAACTCCGAGTGTTGCCAACTTCAGCAAACCTGCTGTGGGTTTTCATCCAAACAAGCTGTGCAGCCAACCAGATCTAGGGACGGAATGTGCGCCTCAGCAGAAAACTGGCTGCTTGCCGGAAGAAGACGCAGTGTACTGGTTTGACAGCTGCGGAAATCCTGAAAACGTGTACGATGCCAACAGACAAAAAAGTTTCAACAACGGCTATGTGCTGCCGAAAGAAGACAGCTGCAATTTCGGACAAAACAACGCCAACAACCCCTCTTGTGGGAACTGCAACTATGCCTTGGGGAGCCTGTGCCTGCCTGCAGAACGAAACAACCCTCCGACTTACGGGCAGTATATCTGTGGAGATCTTAGCTGCGGTCTTGACGACATCATTCAAGACCCAAATGCGCCAGCTTCAGGGAGCCCAAAAAAACTAGGCGAGAGCTGGTGCGCTTATGATGGACCGCCAGGCTTTGGGCAGGACAAGGTGGGAAGCAGACAGTATCGACGCCTGTGCATCAATGGCGAGGAGCTTACCGAACCTTGTAAAGACTTCAGAGAAGAAATGTGCGTGCAGGGTCTTGCCGGAGAGGAACCGTTTGAGACTACTGCTTCGTTCAAGATTAAGGAAGGAGACTACATCAATGCTGCCTGTCGCACCAACCGCTGGGAGGGATGCGGCAGAATCAAGAATGAGTATAGCTGCAACAACGTGCTTGTGAGAGACTGCTATTGGATTGGGCAGCACGTTAACGACCCCAACAAACAACGCGAGAATACTGAAGGATCTTGCGTTCCTTTGGTTCCTCCGGGCTTGAAATTCTGGCCTGAAGAGAGTACAGGAAAAACTCCTGACGCCGATGCTTCAGCAACGTGCAAGAAAGGAAACAACAAGTGCACTGTTGTGTACGAGAAACCAGGCATTGGCTTATTTGGCGGCGGAGAGAAATGCATCGGCAATTGCGAGTGCGAGTCTAAAGACTGGCTGCTTGCGATGAACACCATCTGCGTTTCGCAGGGTGACTGCGGCGCGTGGGTGAACACGCTTGGTAAGGGAACACCGGACGGCTTCCAGGTGAGCAGCAATCATCCTAATCGCCTGAATGACCAAGACATCGCGAAGTTTGGCAAGACTCTTGAGCTTACGC
>CAZDTM010000039.1:0-8133 GCA_964508385.1 Candidatus Woesearchaeota archaeon
CAAAGGTTTGGTGAGCCGTTACCTCACCAACAGCCTAATCAGCCGCCGACTCATCCTCAGGCGCGGACTTTCGAAGAAAGCACATTCCAGTAGCAATCTTCTATCCGGGTTTAGCCTCACTTTCGCGAGGGTATCCCAGACCTGAGGGCAGATTATCGACGTGTTACTGAGCCTTTCGCCAGTGTGTCGAAACACCCTAGACTTGCATGCCTTAGTGGAACCCCGATAGCAGCGGCCTCCCGCGGGATAAACGGGAACTATTGTGGTCGCAATACGTAAACAAAAATGAGAAAGGCGTGAACTCTCTTAAGAGTGAATTTTCTTCTCACACGTGCATCATACTTATGGCAAGTACTCATAATGGAGTATGTTTGTCACGTCTCAAAACATATCCTCACGTTTGCTAACATGAGCAGACAACAATGTTCTGATGAACATCGAGTGACCTCTCACCTTCGTGAGGGTATTTAAAGGTTGTGTATGATGCGACGAGAAAAGTCCACAGAAGCGTTATACGGCTTCTTGACCCGTCCTGCGGCCATCCCAATGTATGGTGCCTGTTTTTAGGAAAGGTGACAGCAAGCTTTTTATATTAGTTAGATAGTATATAACTAAATGAAGCTCTACGAGACGACGACAAGGAAATGGGGAAGTTCATTAGGCATCATTATTCCAAAAGATCTTGTGAACAAGGAGAAACTGAAAGAGGATCAGCACATCAAAATCCTTCTTGTAAAAAAAGACGACTCTTTACGAAAGGTGTTCGGTCTTCTGAAAGGAAAATTAAAAAAGAGCACTGACCAACTTATGCGTGAAGTGCGCGAGGATCTTCACCAGTATGAATGACAACACCTATTTTTTTGATTCCTATGCTCTGATCGAGATAGTGAGGGGTAATCCTACGTATCGAGAGTATGAGCATGCAAGCTGCCTCACCACAAAGATGAATCTTTTAGAGGTCGTCTATGCATTCCTTAGGGAGGGAAAGATTGAGGCTGCATCTACTATCGTTAGGGAATTTCAAAATAAAGTGATTGAACCAGACGCGCTCACAATAATCGAGATTGCAGCATGGAAGCTACAAGAAAAACCAAAAACATTTTCATTTGTTGATTGTTTGGGATACGTTCTCGCGAAAAAGATGGGCATCCCTTTCCTAACTGGGGATGAGGAGTTTGAAGGAAAAGAAAACGTTGTTTTTGTGAGATAGCTTTAAACCACTTTTAAGTAGTTAAAAATAGAAAGATTTTTAAAGAAGAAGTGCAAGGTGGTGAGGATGGCAACTTTCGAATTCGGCGGTAAATCAGGTCTCCATGGCAGAAGGGTGTACACTCCGGTTGATCGCGTATCTTTTGTTCCCCAATCAGAAAATGGCCTCGTCGAGTATATTCTTGCATATAGAAAACAGGTACCAACGCCAATGCAAGAACCAGATCTCTATAGGGGCGCCGAAATTAAACAGCAGCCCGGAGAAGTTGAGCTTCATTTTCCTGGCCTAGTTGAGATTGTAATCATGCTTACTCTAGAGGCAGATAATGAGTTTAGAAGGCAACACCAAGGCCTGGTTGCGAAGAACGAATTATTCAAAGTCGATGTGTAGAAATTATCGTCGCACCAGCACTTCAACGTCTTTCCCAAAGACTTTCTTTAAGTCCTCAAAGATCTTTTCCTTGATAAACACTTTTTCAGGGATCTTCTTGTCCATCAATGTCCGTTCTAACTCTTCAGCGCTGCTCTTCTGGATATCACCCAGCCCCCCATTGGGAAGAAGCTTTGCTTTCTGGATCTCTCGTGAAGCGGCATCAACATCCATCACCAAGAACGCAACGTCGTCCAAGAGATAGACTTCTCCAAACTGATCGCCGTATTTCACTCTCACTCGTGCGCGTTCTACCTCAACGCCCCTCTTGCGCTGCACATAATCCTGCAGCCCCCGGATAAAGGATCCACTGTCACGGATCATCATCTCGACTTCCATGCGGTGGAGCTGAGAAGCCTGCTCATGCACTTCAATAGCTTTTTCAAAGCGCTTCAAGTAGTCTTTAGGAAAGACGCCATCGTCTATGAGCTTCTTGAACTGTCGTTTCAGCTCGTTCATGTTGTCAAGAGCTACTTCTTTTCCAGTTTCTACTTTGAGGGCATCTGCAACTGCTCGCACCACATGTTCGTGGAATTCTTTGATTTTCTGCTTCATTGTCCTTTTTTCAATCTCGGCAAAGAGCTTGTTGATCCGTTTCAGATAATCGTCTACTTCCCCAAGAATTTGGTCGATCTCCTTTCCCGTAACGTCAGTAATCTTTCCATGCTCAATGTCCTTGTAGTAGCGCAGCGTTTTATCAACAATGTCAACGTATTTTTTCTCTAAAATCTTTTCTTTCTCAACAAAGACTTCCTGCATAAGCTTGATGGTTTCCTTGTGCGTAGCTGGCGGCAATCCATACAGCATCAACGCAGCCTGGGCAGGATTCATCGTCGCATAGTAGAGGTCTTCTCCAATGACGCTCAACAGCTTTCCACGAGCCCTGCTGAGCAATCGTTCACCAACGTCCATAAACATGTCAATGGCTTCGGGGCTTGGTTTAATGCGCCCCATGTTCAACAATAATTTCCACGGCATAAAGACGCCGCGATCGTACAAGGGCACCCCATCGCGAATGAACGTGAAGATTACGGGGTTCGCTTCTTTGATGGCTTCCAAGAAGTCAGTCAAGATGTACACTTGGATGTGGAACTGTTTTTTCACTTGCGTAATCTCAGAGGCATCCAGGCCCATGTCACGAATAATGGCGCCCAGCTTGTCTCGCAATTCGATGCGGGGCATTCTCTTCACATCAGTATCATCCACCACCACAAACACATCAATGTCGTGGCTGCGGGCGTCTCCACGAAACAAGCTTCCTGCAGCAACATAGCTCACGATGTACTTATCAAACTTCTTCAACACCATGTTCTTGTGGATGTCAGAGACTTTCAACGCCTGCAGCACATCATTAGGATCATAAAAAATACCGCTCATCGCAATGAGCCCTGTGACTTCCCATTTCGCGTCAAAGCAGTTTTCTCGTAGTTCGCTCATGAGCATGGTTTCCACTTTAAATTGTTTGTTGATGTCTGCTGCTGTTTTTCCAAGGATGGTAAATAACCGATCCCTCAATTCGGCTTTTGTCATGCGCTTGACATCAGAGTCGTCAACTAAAACAAGAAGAGGAATCACTTTCTCTTTTTTCTCTGCATCGTCTTTCTTCTCCCCAACACGTTGCAACGAGGACAATCCTGACAAGCCATCCACAGCGCCAGCTTCAACAGGCCCCGCCGACGGAAGAGGCGCGAAACTCGCCGGAGGTTGCAGTTGTTGGAGATCAGGCAGCACCGTAATGCCAACAATATAGTGTTCAAACTTGCTAAGAATCTCGCTCTGAAATCTTTCAAGTTCCTTCTCGTGCTTCTCTAAAAGCTCTTTAATTCCTGGAGCGGAAGCAGCTCCACGAACAAGTATGGGCTCGTGTTTTGCCTGTTTTTTGAGAGAAGAGAGCTCTTTGGTGGTTTCAGCTGGTTTTTTTACCATGTGTGCACGATATTCTCCTTCTGGAACTTTTTAAGCTTTTTCTTCATGAAAAGAGAAAGAAAACAGAAGATCCATCATAGTAAGAACGTCCGCCTGAATGTTTATAAAGTGTCTTTGGCAAAAGAAAAGAAGCATGAAACGCACGGGAATGCTACTCTGCACGTTTCTTCTAGTAGCTGTGCTTGCAGGACCCGCATATGCTGCGCTCACTGCCGCGCCATCAAGTCTCGACTATGGTTCTGACAGCCAAGAGAAGGCAAGCAGCAATAATCTTATCACGCTCTCGAAAACAATTACGCTCAAAGCGACAGACACAGACTATACTGGACTAAACGCAACATTTAATCCAGTTTCAGGCATCGAATCATCCGGCGTCAGCATCACCGGTCTTCCCTCTTCAGGTAATCTCGCAATTGATCAGGAAATCACGATCACCATTGCATTGACCATCCAAGACGACTTCTCATCAGTAGACGCTGAAGGTGAAGAAAAAGGGTTTCCTTTGGGAACAGTGCAATTTCAAGCCAATCGTTCGAGCCCGAACCAAACAGGAACAGATCAAGTGCAAGTGCCTCTCTCCCTCCAGATCAAGAATGCAGCAGGCATCACAAAAATACAGTTTGAAGATGATGGCGGTTCAAAGAGGGAAGTATCTTCAGGGCAGACAATAGTTCTCAAGACAGACACAGACTTCACCACCTATGTGACGCTGAGAAATATTTTTGGCAACTCCTCGCAGTACACGCTCACTCTATCAACAGTGAAAGTCGCCGTCGTTGACGTTGATGACAACGAAGTTGATATCACCAACCTTGATCCGCAGGAGGAAGAAGAAAAAGACATCAGCTTCTCCAGCTTCAATGACGACGAAGTAGGTACCTATGATGTTGAGATAGAAGTTACATCAACAGACGAAGGCGGGGGAAAACATGCGGATTTTTTCAGCTTCAAAATCAAGGTGGAAGCTCAGCCACCAACGCCAGAAGATACTGATGGCGACGGCGTTGTGGATCCTTCTGACTCCTGCCCGAACACTCTTTCAGGCTGCGATGTAGACAGCCGGGGTTGCGCCCCAGACAAGGATAGCGATGGCGTCTGTGACACGCTTGACAAGGTGGATAACACCCCCACAACGCAGCAAAACAATCAACAAGGACAGAACAACGCCGTTAATGCCCTCAACCAGCAGCAAAAAAAGACATCGACGACAAACGAGGAAGCAGCACAGCCAAAAAGCGAGCCTAAGAAGGACAGTAAAGATTCATCTTTCTTCCCCTTCGTCATTGGGTTCCTTATCGGAGCGCTTGTTGCTGCGGGCTTCTTTGTCCTTCTCAAGTTCATATGAAACAAAGAGAGAAAGCTCAACGTTCAACCAGCCAGTCCGTCATATCGCGCATACTCCACCACCCGCTTCTTGAAGATCGGTTGCGTGGGTGCAGCAATATTCTTCAGGCCTTGTGCTACACGGCTCTTGATCACCCCATCTATACCGGCACAGTGGTTGGCATAGCTGGAGCCCTGGCCAACAATGAGGAGCACGGAACCCTGGATGAAGCCTTCTTTGCTACGGGATACTTGTCCTATCTCGGACTGAAGATCATACGCGATTACATGATATCCCCTCAGCATCGGGAGCAAGCAAGCCTTTCCGTACACCCCTCGTTAGAAGAAAAGGTTGCGAAGGCGCCACTCAATCATGCTTCGCTTGTTGCTCTGGGGTGGGGCGTCATTGCGACGATGGAATCCTTTGAAAAGCCGGAGTTCAGAGTGTATCTCCAACAGGTAATAGACAGTGAACACAGCAGGGGAACGGGGTTTTTCATACGCGATTATGTTTTTCAGTATCTGGCACTACAAGCAGCAGTGGTTGATGGTTCTCTCACGGCGACGCGGCATGCAATAAACCTGATGCACGGAAGAAGAGCGCAGAAAAAACCATCGTCCCGCCTTCAACGCTGGTGGAACTTCACGTTTGAGCATCCTCTCTCTGTGGGGTTACTAACCGCTGGCTATGCCCTGGCGGATGACCGCCTTCCCCCCTATCCCACAGAGACAGAAGAACTCAGGAATCTCCTCCTGTGGTACGGCACTGGCACAGCAGCAACACTTGCTGCGGGCAGTCTTCTTCACACAGACAGTATGAGGTATCTCGGAAATGCGGCTCTCTCAAAATGGCAGAGTATGCGTGGCCACTATCAACAAGCAATTGAGCGGTGGAAAAAAGCGATGGCAGCCAGCACCGCCGTGGTAACAAGAATTGAAGATGGCATCCACCTCGCTGACCTCTACAGTCGTGCAGGCCAACTAGAAGAAGCTCTTGCTGCATGGAGAAGTATTCTTCCCCTATTTGATGTAACAGACGAAAAGAGGGGCCCTCTTGATGTCTTACGCTCGGTCTTCACTGGAAGATCAGCAACGCGATGGTTTAGCCCATTCAACATAGTGGAGCAAGCAACAACGTCGTCAACAAATACTCTCTTCGTTTACAGAAATTCACGCCTCGCACGAAAACGAGCGCTCGCAAAAACGTACAATGAAGAGGGTCTTGCAAAAAAAATCTTTGCAGTGGCGGAAACAGCTCGCCGCGTTACCGCACCACACGTACGATTTAACAGTCCCTTTGTGGAAACGCCAGTTGGCATCATAGGCGGTAACACTCTCATAACCCTGCGTAGCAAGCATTTTGATATGAGCGTTGGCAGTAAACTCAGGGGCTCCTATCAAAAAGAACTTCCAGAAGAAGGCAAAAAGTTCGCCCACTACGTTGCCTCAAATCTTGTGTGGTTCCAGATAGAGATGTCAAAGAGGGTCATCACAAGAAAAAACGAGAAAGGAGATCTTGAGCACGCCCTTGACTGCTTCGGCACAATCGTTCCTCTTCAGGTTATGGACTATGAACGGAAAATCCGGGACAGGGCTTTCCTCGGCAAAGAAACAGACAGGTATCATCGTTTGATGGTTCCTTCCCCAGACAAGGATACGCAGGAGTTGTATCAAGCAATCGAGGACAGGGTGCTTCAGCATGTAGCTGGCTTGCAGCAGCACAGCGACTGTCTGCTTCATGGCGACCTCACGGCAAGGAATGTTCTGTTGAATGGGATACTCATTGATCTTGAAAAAGTGTGCATTGGCCATCCATTCGTCGATCTGGCCTTCCTTGCTGTCGATCTGAATTCGTATCAGACAGAAGGCGAGCTCTTATATGAATACTGCGCGGAAACGCCGCGAGAACTACGGCACAGGATTTCACCACCCCGCGCATACGACGAAGCGAGGCTGTATGCTTCCTTAGAGCCAGCGGGAAGTGCTAGCGACAGAGCAGAGCAAACAGAGGCGCGCCAGTTCTTGATCTGGGCTCGAGAAGCACTCGAAGATCTCGGTGACAAAGAAACACCGAATGCTCTGGGGTACTACCTTCTAGCGACAGGAAGGAAGTCTCTGGTCTAAGCCGAGGTGAAGAAAGGCTAGAGCCCTTCAACGTCCTTCACTTTACCAAAAAACCGCACGTTTCCTTCATCATCGACAACGTAGCAGGAAAAAGAACCAATATCTCCTTGCAAGAAGGGGCTTAATCGTTCAGCAGAAGTAATATCCGAGCCCATCGTCAACGGCGTAAAGCTTGGCATGACCACCAGCTTTTTTCCATGATAGCTCCCGACAAGATAGCATTTGAACTTTTCATGTGGCTTTTCAGGAAAGCTGATGCAGGGGTGCTCATGACCGATAATCACGACATCCTTCATGAGAAGAGGAACAACATGGCCATGGAGAATGGTGAGGGCGTTATCTTCCCACCGCTCGACAATGCGAATGTTCCTCTTTGCTGCTATTGGCCCCAACACGAGGTCGTGATTTCCCTTGATCACGACAACCTCCCTCGCTTTTCTGAGAAGGTAGTCAAACAGCTGCAACGCGTCCCTCCATTCCTGTGTCGTGATCGTGCCGAATTCATGTTTTAAATCGCCATTGATAATTACTCGGCGTACCTGGCGTACACTTGGTTCGGCAAAAATCTTCTCCAGCCTTTGAAGGATGTCTTTGAGCTGAAAGCGGGGGAGCAGCAGCCCCTGACCCTCCAACGCCTCTTCATGTCCCAGCTGCACGTCTCCGAGAATAAGGTTCTCTTTGTACACGATCGCGAGATCATGTGCGCAAATACCGGGGAGGAGCTCCATAAAAAAAAGAAACCATCATGGTATAAATGCTTTCGTGTCATAAAAATACACGAATGTAAGACATACAGCTTCTCCTGTTCCAGTAAAAAAAGAAGAAAAAAGAAAAAGAGCCAACTAACCGTTAAGTGGATCCCAAGAGGAAATTATCGCTTCTTGTGATTTTGATAACAGTCTCGACAATAGACAGGTCGCCCTTCTGTTGGCTTAAAAGGAACTTCAGTTTCAACGCCGCAGTCAGAACACGTTGCTTTGTGCATCTGGCGTGGGCCTCCGAAACCGCCCCCCCTATTGAAGTTTTTGTCGTTCATTGTACTCTACTCCTTGTGCTATCTGGTAACAAAGATTTACTGAGAAGTAAATGCTTTCTTACTCGATAGGATTACTCTATCAACA
>CAZDTM010000040.1:0-241 GCA_964508385.1 Candidatus Woesearchaeota archaeon
ATCTTTAACAAAATATTGAAGTCTTGCTCTTATCATAATACGTAATGAATTGAAAGAGATTAATAAATGTTTTCAAAGTCCGTCGAAGGCCGATTGCGCGTAACGACTATTAAACGAGATAAATATTCGTTTAATGGTATGAACTATAGAATAAAACACAAGATGTCGGCGCCAGATTTTTGCATTTGCGTCTACATAGGTGTCGCTAACTTCATAGCTCACTCATCTGCCCCTCTCGGAG
>CAZDTM010000040.1:251-7890 GCA_964508385.1 Candidatus Woesearchaeota archaeon
AGAAAAGAGTTGACAGAGCTATTTCAAAAAAATAGAATCTACTCTGATTAACCCGACGTTTACTTTGCAGATCATTCATTTGCCCTCTCGGAGCAGCCTTCAGTACTGCTGCTTTATGTGGGCGAGAGCATTATTAATGGCAAAGAACAAGTTCGCCTCCGTCGCCTCTGTGCTGAGCTCTTTTTTGCCTTTGAGGCTCGCTTGAATCGTTGCCGCGGTTTCTCCTTTTCTTAACGTCAGAAGAAGCTCGCTGAAACTCTCTTTTTCCTGAAGTTCACGAGCAATATTGCCCACCAGTTTCTTTACAATGATCATCGTGGTTGGGTCGAGATCGGAGAAGCCTTCGAGTTTGATGTTGCCGCCCAATTCTATGACCATTGCGTTGCTTTTCTGTTCTATTTCATTTCATATGGTCGTTAAAGTATATATACCTTTCTGCTTTTGTGGGGTGCCAATCTTTATAACTGTGTCTTGCCGCTTCTGTGGCGATGAAGCACACGCTCTGGGTGACGGTTCTTCTGGTCGCGCTCTTTTTGGCGAGCCACCTTGTTGGGCTGACGATCCTGCAGAAATACTACCATCCTTCCCAGGCTGTCGGCGGCGTTGTGGTGAAAGAAGCTGAGTGGGAAGAGCTGCCTTACCAGATTGAGCGGCCCCAGCTTGAGGAGGAGACCAGCTTTCTGTCGATTGCAGCCTTTCTTGTTGTTGCCAGTCTTCTTGTCTTTATTTTTGCCATATTTCACCTGCAGAAACTCTGGACTGTGTGGTTTTTCCTGAGCGTGTGGTTTTGCCTGCTTGTCGCGTTTTCTGCGTGGCTGGCTGATGGCGCGGCGCTCGTTGTTTCTTTAGGGCTTTCTTTCTGGCGCGTCCTTCGGAAGACGATGGTTATTCATAATGTGACTGAAGTCTTTTTGTACGGCGGGTTGGCGACGCTTTTTGTCCCTTTCTTAAGCCTTTCCGGAATCGTGATTCTGCTTCTGCTCATCAGCGTGTATGACATGGTTGCCGTGTGGCAGACGAAGCATATGGTCACTATGGCAACATTCCAGACCAAGATGAAGCTGTTTGCCGGGTTGATGATTCCCTACAAGGGAAAGATGGCAATACTGGGCGGAGGAGACGTTGGGTTTCCCCTGTTGTTGAGCGGCGTCGTGCTGAAAACTCTCGGCTTTGCTCCTGCCGTGGTGGTCAGCTTGTTTTTTGCCGGCGGCTTGCTGGGACTTTTGCTGTTCAGCACCAAAGGAAAGTTCTATCCTGCGATGCCATTTTTGACTGTCGCCGGATTGCTGGGATTGGCGCTCGTCTTGGCATAATTCTTTCTGTTTTATCTTTTGAGTGGTGATTCCTTTCGGCAACCTTTAAATAGAAGTAGTGATGCTTTTCTTGTGAAGCTATTAATGCTCAAAAAAATAAAATGAGGTGATTCGATGAGAGATCTCTTGCAATTGCAAAAAGGCAAGAAAGGCCAAGCAGCTATGGAGTTTTTGATGACCTATGGTTGGGCACTTCTTGTTGTGCTTGTCGCTATTGGTGCGCTAGCATTCTTTGGCGTTCTCAATCCAGGTCAATTCTTACCTGATCAGTGTACATTCTTTGCTGGTGTAACATGCTCTAGCTTAAAAGCCGACGCTTCGGATAATAACGTTGTCTTTACAATACAAAATGGTTTGGGGTATACCCTGTATAATCTGGACTATACTCTTGTTATGAGCAATGGAGCAACCACTCCCTCTTTTGCAAACCCATCATGTGCTACAACACAGCTTAATGATGGCGCGTCGACCGTATGTACTGCTGTTGCAGGTGCAACTCAGCTTACGAGTGCAGCGGGTACTCGCTACAAACTTACTCCTACTTTGACATGGAATGAGGGCAGTGCTACAGGTACTCCGAGATCAAGGGCTGGTTCTATTTCAGTTACTGTAGAAGCTTAAGCTTCTACTTTTTCTTCTTTTTTTGATAACCCTTAAATAGTTCTCTCGTTCCTTTTCGACTATGGATCGTGCCTTTCTTGGAACGTGGTCTGATAAGAATTTTGATACACTGGACAAGAAAATTCGTGACAGCTTTCTTGCAAAAAAAGGTCCGGGGGAGCTTCCCAGTCAGCGACAATCACGACAACTCAGGCCACTTCTTGTTCCGGTTGGAGCATATGCAGACGTTAGCGTGAACTTAGCATGGGCGTACAAAGAAATTGCTGAACGTGAGTTTGCTGACGCCTATCTTTTTCTTGCTGGGTATCCTGGAAAGGGAGTTATTACCAACCTCTTTGTCGATTGGAGGACTCCATTTGGCACAGTGAAAGTGAATAAGAATGTTGGACAGCAGCTGCTGCGGCAAGCTAAACTTTCTAATGTCCTCGAACCTTTCACAACTGACATTCAGATTGAGAGCCAACTTCCTTTCCTGCAATTCGCTTGCCGCGACCATCTTGACAACATTGAAATTGTTCCCCTTCTCGTTGGGGAAGTTTCTCCTCAACGGTGGGCAGAAATTGGCGAGGCCATTGGTGAGATAGCACAGAACAAAAAGCTGGGCATCATCTGCTGTGCTCCAGCAGACGCTGGCGTTGTCTCTTATTTGACTGTTCTTAACGCAGCAGAGGCGGTGAACTCTGCACGCAGAAGAAACCTGGAGCATCCCCATGTCTTCGGCGTGTTTGCTGAAACCATGATTTATTTGTACTCTCAGGGAGGAGTCATCCTCTCCCACTTGCATGACCAGTATACCATGATGTTCTAATGATCCAAGCACTTGTTTCTCATGGGAAGCGACGTTTTCATTGCCGCGTTGCTCGAACTCTCTGGGCCCAAGCAAAAGGATTGATGTTTTCCCTTCCTCTAAAACAGCACGAAGGACTGCTCATAGACTTTGGGGCTACAAGGACGGACCTCGTTCATATGATCTTTGTGTTTTTCCCTCTCTGCGTTGTCTGCTTGGATGAGCAAGGAAGAGTTGTTGCTGTCACGAAGAAGGCTTACCCCTTCTCACCCTTTGCTGCGTGGGTGCGGTGCCGCTATGTCCTCGAAGTGCGGCCTGACGAAGGAAAGGATTTTGAGATAGGCCAGAGGCTTACCATTAAGCTTTTAAAAAAGAACAGCCCCTGAAGAGTAATGGATATTCTCCAGCTGAAAGGGGTGTCTAAGTCATTCGGTGGCGATCCCGTGCTGGATAAGGTCTCTTTCTCTGTTCGCGAAGGCGAGCTATTTGGCTTGATTGGCATCAATGGCTGTGGAAAGACAACCCTGCTCAAACTTCTTGTCGGATTTTATGCTCCTGACAGCGGCGTGGTGCTGTACAAAGGAAAATCCATAGAACACGTCAGGAACCTTGTGAAAAAAGAAATTGGATTCACCACACAGGAAAATAGCTTTTACTCCAAGCTGACAGTCGAAGAAAATATTCGCTACTTTGGATCCTTGTATGGGTTGCATGGAAAGACGCTGCGCGAACGCACTGAACAAGTGCTCGCACTTCTTGACCTGCTTGACGCCCGCCTCAAACTCGCTGAACATCTTTCTGGCGGCATGCAGAGCCGCTTGGATATGGCGTGCAGCTTGGTTCAGGATCCTCGTGTTCTTATTCTTGACGAGCCCACAGAAGACTTGGATCCGGCTCTGCGGCGAGAAATTGTCCGCCTGATTCGCAAGATCAACAGCCTGGGGACGACCGTGATCATGACGACGCACATTTTGGAAGACGTCGAAGACTTGTGCGATCGTGTTGCTGTGTTGCATCGCGGGACTATTACTCATCTTGGCAGCGTTGATGATCTGAGAACGCTGTTGAAAAAAAAAGATGAACTCGTGGTGGAAACTGCGAGCGGCAACTACCAAGAGATGATCCGACAACTTGGACTTCAAGAGTTTGCGCTTCATGATGGGAAATTGCTGATTCACACGACCAACGCCCAAGGACTTCTTCCTACTGTGCTCTCCTATGTTGCCCGGCAAGGAGATACTGTTAGAGCCGTAACCATTACTCGTCCTTCGCTCAGGGAAATCTTTGAGGATCTCACCGGGAGGGACTTATGAACATCCACGTGCTTCTTGCCCTGATCACCAAAAATTTGAAACTGCTCATGAGAAGCAAGATGTCTGCTTTGATTGTCATCTTTGGGCCCCTGCTTTTACTGCTCCTGTTGAGCGTAGCATTCCATTCTGCGAATGTGTACGGCGTTCGTGTTGGTGTGTACAGCCAGTCTTACAGTCCTCTGACCTTGTCATTGATGAAAGGGCTTGAAGAGCAGAGCATGACTGTTTCACGGGCAGACAGCCAGGAGGCGTGTATTCAGGGATTGCGCTTGGGCGTGTACAACGTGTGCGCTGTCTTTCCTTCAGACTACTCTGTTGAACGCAGCGGCGAGGTGGTGTTCTACGTTGACCCGAGCAGATACAACCTCGTGTACTTTGTTGTTGAACGATTAACCGCCCTTGTTTCTGAACAATCGAAAACGATCAGCACGCAACTCACCAAGGGCGTTGTTGATGTTCTTGCAGAAGCAAACACAAAACTTGAAGACCGCAAGGCGCTTCTTGGCGAACTGAGCACCACGGTGAATACGCTGGACCTCCGCCTGGCTGACGCCTCTTCCCAGCTTTCTGTGCTTAACCTGAGTTATCCAGTGGGAACGATCCCTTTCAGCACCTTGGAGAGCCAGGTTTCTGAGCTGAAGAACGCTGCGCAAATTACCACGGATGTTGACGCAACCATCGCGAGCATTGAAGCAAACGTCGATGAGATCCTTCTGCTCTTGGGCGAGACTGATACTGCACGCTACAATGCCTTGCGCACACTGGAGGATGCTTCAGCTCTTGTTACAGGAGAAGCAGGCATTATTCTCTCATTTGAAGGGACACTGCAGGACGTTTTGCATGACCTTCAACAAGTTCGATTAAAAGATGTCAGCACCCTCGTCAGCCCGCTCCGCGCCCGTGTTGAACCTGTCTTGGGGAGCGGTGACGTTGGCGGCGTGACGATCAACTACCTCTTCCCGACATTGGTGGTGATCCTCTTGATGTTCTCCGGTATGTTGCTGGCGGCTACACTTGAAGTGCGCGAGAAAACCGACAAAGTCCATTTCAAAAACTTCATCGCGCCGCCAAGCCAGATGTCGTTCCTTCTTGGCAACTTCCTGGCAAACTTTTTTGTTGTTCTTGTGCAAGCTGGAGTGCTCTTCTTCGCAGGATTCTTTTTCTTCGCTTCAGCGCTTCTTGGCGTGTGGGTTGATGTCATGATTATTCTCGCGCTTCTTGGCGCAACCTTTGTGCTTCTTGGCATGTTTCTGGGTAGCCTCTTCCACAATGAAGAAACGGTGTTGATTGCCAGCGTGAGCGTTGGGTTTATTTTTCTGTTTCTCTCTGGCGCGGTGGTTCCTTCAGAGGTCCTGCCTGCCTCCTTCAAATGGGTGAGCGCCTACAATCCATTCGCTCTTGGCGACTTCTTGCTCAACAAAACACTCTTGTTTCATACTGGGTTGAACGTGGCTGAAATGAAGTTTGCAGTGCTGCTGTTGTGTGGATGGGTTGCCGGACTTGCCGTGCTTACATTTATAAGCAGAAAACTGATCGTGAAAGCGCTGTAATATGATGCATCTTGATCTGTGTACTGTTGGAGGCTACAACGAAGTTGGCCGCAATATGGCGGCTGTCAAGGTGAACGATACCGCCGTCCTTCTCGACATGGGTTTTTACATGCAAAAGATCATGGAGTTTGAAGAAGAGGGGGGGCATGCTGCCGGCTTAAGCGGAGACAGGATGATCAAGCTTGGCATTGTTCCTGATGTGCACGTGATCGATGCTTGGAAATCATCTGTGCGCGCCATCGCGTTAACACACTGCCATTTTGATCATGTGGGTGCTGTGCCCTACTTAGCTCCATTCTATCCTCAAGCACCAGTGTACGGAACGCCGTTCACGATGGCGGTTGTGAGAAAGATGATGCATGACGAGGACATGTACATCTCTAATCCCCTGAAAACCCTGAGATACAACACGCGCATCAAACTGAGCGCTGATGTGGAGATGGAGTACATCTACGTTACCCATTCAACACCCCAGGCAGCCATTGTGGTGCTGCACACCCCAAAAGGAGCAGTGGTGTATGCTACAGATTTCAAACTTGATGATCATCCTGTGCTGGGAAAGGCCCCTGATTACGACGCGCTGGACCGCCTTGCAGACGAGAAAGTTCTTGCCCTCATCGTTGACTCTTTGTATAGCGCGGCAGCCATGAAAACTCCCAGCGAGAAAGTTGCGCGGGAAATGTTAAGGGAGACGCTGCTTGAGACGGATAATGATGGATGCGCCATTGTTGGAACATGCTTTGCCTCTCATCTCGCACGCCTGAAGAGCTTTGCTGATTTTGGAAGAACACTGCGGCGCAAGGTCGTGTTCATGGGAAGAAGCATGCAGCGATACACTGAGGCTGCCGCAGAATTGGGACTCGTTGATTTCCCCGGCGTCGAACTGGTGAGCTATGGAAAGGACGTCAAAAGAAGACTTCATGACATTGAAAAAAGAGGATCAGAGAATTATATGATCGTTTGCACTGGTGGACAGGGGGAAAAAAACTCTGTTCTTGCCCGCATGCTTCGGAAGGACTATCCTTTTCAGTTTTATACCGATGACCAGGTTATCTTTTCCAACAAGATTATTCCGGTTGAGCCCAATATCACGAACCGCGCACTGATGGAAGAGGAACTCCGAAAGAAGGGCGTGCGCGTGTACAAGGACGTTCATGTTTCTGGCCATGATTCCAAGGAAGATATTCGCTGGCTGATTGAGAAACTAGAGCCGGAGCACGTTATTCCCTGCCATGGGCCGCCCAACCTCCTTGAACCTGCGTGCGATCTTGCCGAGGAGATGGGATATACCTACGGAAAAACAGCCCACCTGCTTGGCAACGGCGAAAAACTCAAGCTTCATTACTGACAGCAGCATAATCTTATTATAGGGGTCCCTCTTTCTTGCTTGTTGGGGGCTTGCATGAAATTTGTACATTTAGCAGATTGCCATATCGGCGGTTGGAGGGAGTCCGACTTACGGGACTTGAGCATTCGGTCCTTCTCTGTAGCTGCCGACTTCTGCCTTCGAGAGCACATCGACTTTCTTGTTATCGCGGGCGACCTGTTTAATACCAGTGTGCCCAGCGTTGATGCGCTGAAGCATGTTGCCGGAGAATTGAAACGCCTGCAGAATGCCGGCATTGCCGTCTACATTATTCCCGGCAGTCATGATTACTCGCCCAGCGGAAAAACGATGATCGAGGTTCTTGAGAAAAGCGGCCTTTGCGTTAATGTCTTCAACTTTGACAAAGAAACAGGAACACTTCACGTGACCGTTGATCCAAAAACAGGGGCGCAGCTTGCGGGGATGGTTGGGTTGAGGGGGGCTTTGGAAAGCCAGCATTACCGCACACTTGATGAGACTGCCCTTCGTCAACATCTGAAACAGGATGCTGTCAAGATATTTTTGTTTCATTCACTGATTTCTGAGTTTGCTCCTGTCGATCTCGACATGGTCGACGGGGAGCCTCTCTCTAGCATACCAAAGGGGTTTGATTACTACGCTGGCGGCCACCCACACTTTGTCTTTCAACGAGACCTTGCTGCAGATGGATACGGCATTTTTGCCTATCC
>CAZDTM010000041.1:0-7534 GCA_964508385.1 Candidatus Woesearchaeota archaeon
TGCGTTTAGGTGTTGGATTTCGATTGGTTGCCCTCACCCAAGATGGCGCGGATGAACTTTAAAGCAGATTCATCACGACAAACCAAATCATGCCGATGCAGGACAACGCACCTATTGCTGAGAGAACGGGGAATTTACCCAGATTCAACGGCACTTTAAACGGCCTTCTCGCTGTGTCCTTGTAACGCAGCGCAATCACGCTGATATTCACGACAGCAAAGGTGGCAAACAAGAACAAATTCGTGAAGTTGGCGACCGTATCAATTTCTTTCATGAAGACCAACACCGCAGTAACCAAGCCAGTAAAGAGAATCGCTAACGTCGGCGTGTGATGCAGAGGATTAACGCGCGCCAAGAAACGAGGCATTGCGCGCTGCTCTGCCATGCCGTACACTAAACGAGAAGTCGTTACGACGGTCATGAGAATCGTGTTTGATGTCGAGAACAATGCTATGACCGCAATCACCAAAAAGGCAATCTGGCCCAAGGAGGCGGCAGCGACTTGCGCTAATGGCGCCTGTGAACTCCCCAGAGTTTGCCAATCGAGAATGCTGAGGGCAGAAAGGCTTACTAGCACATAGATAATCGTTGTTATAATAAGCGAGTAGACGATGCCTAGAGGAATGTTTTTGGTTGGGTTTTTTGTTTCCTCGGTTAACTTCACGATAGTTTCAAAGCCCATATACGCGAAGAAGACGAGCGCTGTTGCCTGGAATACTCCTGTCCAACCATTTGGCATCTCCAAAAGATTGACGCTTCCTAACTTGGGTATTCCCAGCGCGATGATAATCAACAGGCCAATCGCTTCAATAGCAGTGCATAATGTATTCATGATCGCAGATTGCTTGATGCCCACATAGTTAATGATTGAACAGAACACAATAATGGCAATGGCTAATAACAAGATGCTTAATCCAGGGATGATCGTGGACAAATAGCGACCAAAGGCGATGGCGACTGTTGCACCGCTAAACACCCCAGTCAATAAGACCATGATGCCGACGATAATAGCGATGGTTTTGTTGAATGCGAGCTGCGCGTAATCATATTCTCCCCCGTCCTTTTTGAAAATAGACGAGAGCTCCGCATAACTCAAGCCAGTCAGCGCGGCAATAACCGCGGAAACAAGGAATGACAACCAGACAGTATTTCCCGTCATATTCGCGGCTTCACCAATCAGCGCATAGATTCCTGCGCCAAGAATGATTCCTGTTCCACAAATCGTTACTTGAAGGAGGGATAACGTGCGTTTGAGCTTTCCTTCTGCTTGTTTAGGGAGAATGCAGCACTTACGATGACGCACCATCTTTTTCTCTTTTTTCTCTTTGTCGATGATATATAAACGTATCTTCTTGCCCTACCGATCGTTAAGATCTTGCGTTGGTTTCTGTGTTCAGAACCGGCGAAATCATTAAATACTTTTGAAGAAGTCAGGAGCTTATGGGGCTTTTTGACACTCTTTTGAAAGAACAGGAGAGTCTCTTCATAGACACGATGCCTTTACACGTCGATTATACGCCCCCCCTCATCAAATAACTAGAACAAAAACAGCAGCGAATCACCGCATGCATCACGCCCCTGCTCCAACACCGCTCTGGAAAAAATGTGCTGGTTATGGGATCTCCAGGCATTGGGAAAACTGTTGCTGTGAAAGCAGTGCTTGATGACCTTCAGAAGCAAACTGATGAAGCCTACACTCTTTATGTCAACTGCTGGAAGAAGGACACCTCGTACAAGATCGCCTTGGACTTTTGCCAACAACTCGGGTTTAAATTTGTTCAGAACAGGGATACCTCTGAGCTGTTCAATGAAATCGCAAAGATTCTCAACAAAAAATGCGCGGTTCTTGTGCTTGATGAAGTGGATATGCTGACTGACCAGCAGGTGTTCTATCATCTGATGGAAGACGTGTACAAGAAAACGATCGTCATGATCACCAACGATGTTGGCTGGCTGAGCACGCTGGACAGCAGAGTAAAGAGCAGACTCCTTCCGGAAGAGATTGATTTTCGTGCTTATACTGCGGCAGAAATAAGGGGCATTCTTCAGGAGAGAGTACGCTATGCCTTCGTGCCGCATGTGTTTGATGACGAGGCTTTTTCTTTGGTTGCTGCAAAGACTGCGGAGCTTGAAGACGTCCGTGTTGGGCTTCGCCTCTTGCGCGAAGCAGGAGAGATGGCTGAACAGAAAGCATCACGAAAGATTCTGCCAGACCATGTCGCAGCGATCCTCACTAAGTTTGACGCTGTCAAGAAAAAGAGCGAGAGCAGCCTGACAGAAGAAGAAGACGTCCTCTTGAAACTCGTGCAACAACATAACGGAAAAACGACAAAACAGCTTTTTGACGTCTATGGCGAGAAGGGGGGAGACAAAAGCTACTCAACGTTCCACCGCACGTTGAAACACCTTGAAGATGGCGGGTTTGTTTCAATGAAAGAGGTGTCTGTTGGGAATCTTGCTAAGGGGCAGAAAGGAAGAACGACGATTGTTCATCATACTTCTGAAGTGAAGAAATTGACTGATTTTTGATCACTCTTCACTCTGCATTCTCGCACCCCCGGCTTATAAATGAGGAATGTGTACTGTTTTCTGAAGGAGATGGCATCGATACCGTCAACGAGGAGGATACCATGGATCTCAGCTTAACAACCATTGAAAGGCTCACATCACACGTCTTATCTAGGCTTTCCTTACAGAGACCGGAAGCAAACCTGGCTGCTCGGGTTTGTTTCCTTTCTTTGTGATTTTTCCGAGAGAAAAACTATAAAAGAGGATAGTTGCGTTGTTGCGTGATGAAAATCCTCGGTTTCGTTGACGTCCATGCTGACAAAAAAACGTTGTTGGCTCTTGTTAAAAAGGCGAAGGATGCCGATGTTTTGATTTCTGCTGGAGATTTATCTATTTTTGGCCAGGGACTGGAAGAATCGTTGAAGCTCTTGCTGAAGGCAAAAAAGCCAATCTTTCTTGTCCCCAGCAATCACGAAGATGCGCACATGGTGGAACATGCAGTACGCAGCCACCCCCTGGTGAAGTCTCTCCATAAAAAAATTGTGGACATCGGAGAGGTAACCTTTGTTGGATTTGGTGGTGGCGGCTTCTCTCTCTACGAACCAGAGATGGAGACTTTTTTTAAACTAGTGGAAAAGCAACTGAGAACAAAAAAGAAGATTGTTTTTGTGACGCATGCTCCTCCGTATAATACCACAGTTGACTACCTCTATTGGCTCGGCGAACATCGTGGATGCAAAACAACCGCCAACGTGATCAAGTCTATCCAGCCAGCGTTGGTGTTGTGCGGACATTTTCATGAGACTGCCTATCTTGAGGATCTTCTTGGTCATACCCGCATTGTTAATGTTGGTTCAGAAGGAACATTGTTAGAAATTTAAAAAAGAAAAAGTTGGTATGGATTGTTGCAAAGAACAATCAGTTTATCTTCTTCGAGCTGATCTTCGACTTGATCGTCGTGCAGATGTTCTGCTAGTCGATCGTCGTGCTGCTCTTCTTGCTGCCATAGGCTTTCACCTCTCTTTTTTTGTAAATAGGCTGTTGTTTTACGTGTATTGTTGACTTAAATATGTTTCGCTTTTCTTTTTCCTGTCGGTACGTGCACTTTACTTTCTTTTTTGCATCATGACACGAGACAAAGTTGTTGAAAATTCATGTAGATTATTCTTTCTGCTTCTTCACATGTTACTTCTTTCATTTCTGCAATTTTTTCCACGGCGAAACGCACAAGTGCTGGCTCACTTCTTTGTTTCGGTGGTGGTGCAAGAAAAGGAGCATCTGTTTCTGTGAGCAACTGACGCAGGGGAATGAACTGCACCATCTGCTGGAACTGAAGGTTTCTTGTCACATTCGCAGGAATAGAAAGATACCAGCCATTATCAACGATTCTTTTCACCAGATTCTGCCTGCCGGTAAAACAGTGAAAATTGACCCTTTTAAGGCCTGTAGACTCGAGAATCTCAATCGTCTCGCGCTCGGCGCCTCTGCAGTGAATAACAAACGGTTTCTGCAGAGGTGCAAGCTCCTCGAGGATTGTCCTGAACCTTTTTTTCTGCAGCTCTTGCTTCTCAGGATCCTTCGTCAGGTGGAAATCTAATCCTACTTCTCCGATTGCAAACACTTTCTGTTTGTGCTCTTTGATAAAATTGATATCACGCATCAGTTGCTGGTCAGTCAAACTTTCTGCATACGTTGGATAGATTCCTAAACTCGGTTTCACGATGTCATTGCTTTTGGCTTATTCTAAGCTTGTTCTATTTGATTCTAAGTCTGTACCGCTGTGGAGAATGGCGACGACGCCTGCTTGTTTTGCGCGCTTGATCACTTCATCACGATCAGAGTTATATTGGGAAAAATGTAAGTGAGCATGACAGTCGACTAGCACAAAGAATTTAAACGCAGTCACTATTTAAATATATGGCCGACGAAAAGGGAATTATACATCTATCGGATATGACACGCGATAAATCTGTCACTTTGGATTTAGCGAGGCAATTAAAAAGGGAGATTAAACAACGCATAGAAAAACAGTATCAGAGCGTAGATAATTTCAAAAAGAAATTTAAAATAAAGTGTGATCTTCACACTTTCCTTTCTGCACAACAGAGTATAGGCATCATGACTCTAAACTCCATTTTAATCAATCTGGATATGGGGCTATATGAAGTTGAAAAAAAGGTCTTACGGATTGGTACTAAAACCGGTCATGCCATTCAAAATCCTAGACTTCCTTTTAACTTTAACAGCAAAGAGGGATTCTTAGTTATTGCCGCTATATTTGGAGATGGGGCCCTCAGTAGACAGTTTATCGCTTCCTACGGCAACAATTATCCGCATCTTGTACAGAAAGTTAAATATTGTGCATTGGCTGTTTTTGGGGAAATTGACGGCATTTGGGAAGGAAGGAAAGGAAAATTTCATATGCTTAGTTTTCCTGCTATAGTCGGAAGAATCATTAATAAACTCGATATCCCTCGTGGGACACGCGCCATCACTAATCCACATCTACCTCCCTTTATTCTAACTGGTTCTTATGAGAACAAAATAGAGTTTTTGAAACAGATTTCTGATGATGAGGGTTCCCCACAGATAAACCCGCCTTATAGTTACTCTGTGAGATTTAATTTCTCCGTTTATCAAAGATTTGGGGTGCCACCGTTGACTACGAATCTATCGACCGATTTAAGAAAACTCTTCTGCAGTTTGGGGTATAACTGTAGCAGGGTCTATATCGCAGACGTATACCCGATCCAGGATGGAAGGGGTCAACAAAGTTATCAGAGCTATTCTTGGGCGTTTAACATTCAGGGCAAAAATTTTCTTGAGCGATTTGAAAGAGAAGTAGGCTTCTCTATACCTCCTAAACGAAGTAAACTTCTGATGGGCTTATCGAAGATTCAACGTAACCAATTGGGAACAAAGAGAATGTATAAAACTGCTCTCGATAAAGTCAAAATTGTTTGCTCGCGCGATGGTTTTGTAACTAAACACACTTTAGCAAAAGAGGCGAACATTTCTTTAAGAAACTCTATCGCGTGGTTATCTAAATTACAACAGAAAAAGAGGGTTAAAGTTACCAGAGCCCATTCTTTTATTCGTAATGGAGAATCTACCCGTAGTTTTCAAGGAAGAACACCGAATGAATATGGTCTGGTGTGACATTTTACTTTTTAGTCTATACTCCTACGAATAAGAGCAATGGTTTTGCCAAGAACAACAAAAATTTCCACAGGAACGGCGCAAGGTTAATGAAGATGAGGAGCAGACAGAAGTAGCTCACGAAGCCCCATACTTTTTTTGCCTTCTTCTCTTCCCAGAGCGCAGACGCTGCAGCGAGGAACATTCTTCCTCCGTCGAGGGGGCCAAGCGGAAGCAGGTTGAAGAGCCCGACACCAAGATTTACGACCACCATCCAAAAGATCAGGAGGTGGAACCATTTGAAGAGGCTGATGAGGGGTTTGCCGAAGCGCTGTTCGATTTCTGGTCTCACTTTTGTGACAATTTCTAATCCAGCAATGCCAAGAAAGGACGCACTCTGGTTATTGGGATTGCTTACTGTTTTGAGAATAAATGTGCCTTTGTCAGTGCCCATACTGACTGTCTGGCCCGGTGTTGTGTTGCCCATTGCTGCTAGGAATCTTTCAATACTCGGGACTGACGCATCATTCAGCGTGACAATCCTGAAAGGAAGCTGGTCGCGAAGGGAAGCAGCAGGATAGCTTTCCATCACGTCGTGCACGATAATACCATCTTGCGCGTGGAGCTTTCCCTGAAGGGGGTTCAAGGCGAAAATAAGCAGCACGCCGAGAATGATCGTTGCTATCATGTTGGCGAAGGGGCCGCCGGAGAACACGGCAAGCTGCACTTTTTTTGACTGTTTTTTCAAATATTTCTCATCTGGTTCGACAAACGCGCCAAGAATGGGACCAAAGATCAGGAAGCCTGAACTCTTGATGGGCGTTTTGTAGAGTCTGCCGAAGACACCGTGTGTAAATTCGTGGACAATGGCGACCACAAGAATAGCGATGATACAATGCCAGAACGACAGAACCGGCAGCCCAGGAATGATCTTCACGCCGGGAATAATGGGGGCAACTGCCGGCGCCGCACCTTTCACCGCCACCAACGTGAATGTCCCCTTGACAAGAACGTAAAAAATGGCGGCCATGCCTGCAAAACCAGAGATAATGCTGACGTAGGAAAGAACTCTGAGCGTTCTCGGGAATTTTTTTGCGATCCCGTCCATGGCTTTCAAGCCAATCTGGGTTTTGTAGAGCGCAGCAATCTTTCCCTGAATCTGGAATTTCTCCTTATGAGAGCGAATATAGAGGTAGAGCAACACGTAAAAAACTAGGGCTAATAACAGATCAATATTCATCGAACACCTCGAGTAGGATACTTAGCTTATTTTGCTGCGGCTGCCTTTGAGCTCTTCTTTCTTAGTGGGCGGAATACCTTGCCATAGCATCGACGGCACACAATTTTTTTCAGGAACACCCGGCGCGATGTGGTGCGCACTTTTGTTTTGCATGTTCTACAGACGAAAATGTTTTTCATCTTTCGCGCACTCGCTTCAGGAAATCGCACCATGTTACTTTGGTCCCCTCAAGACTTTCTGTCCGAGAACAATCCAATAGCTGATTTGCTCCCCTTCTTTCACTTCTTCTTTCATTTCTTCTGGAATCTTCATTTCAAATGTTTCGTATGACTTCATGTCCATTACTGTAGCAACATCGCCAGCAAGAGAAAGGACCTGGGCAGTTTCTTTTTCGATGAGCGGGCTCTCAATATTGTCGTGCGCACCCTTAATGATAATGCGCTTGACGTCATCAATCAAACCGACAGCCTCAATTCTGCACTTCGCGCTGCCGTGTTTCCCTGGTTTTGATTTTTGGATGCTTTTGACCACGCATGCTGCGCCATCAATCACCACATAGCGCCCGGGTTTTAATTCGTTCACGGACGTCTGTTTTGTCTCCATGCTCGAGAGGCATGCGCCCAACGATTTATAAACATTGTGTTGGAA
>CAZDTM010000042.1:0-7477 GCA_964508385.1 Candidatus Woesearchaeota archaeon
GAGATCTATGTCCGAGCCACCAAGAGAGAAGAAGGAAAGAACCTGGCTCCCCCCAACAAAATGATCTGGTTCTGTCACTCTCAGGGCCCGTCTGAAATCGCCCTGCGTGATAACATTCTGAAGGTCATCAGTTGCATTTACCTCACCTGCCCAGTAAATCCACGCTTCAAGAGTAAGGTTGTCGGTGCTATTCAAGCTAGGAGCACGGGCAACAACAACGTAATCATTAACGCCATCAAACCCATAGGAACCGCCAACTTTGCCGCCAGCAACCCACATTGGTCCAGCGAGGAGACCGAGGTTGCCAAACGTAGAGTAATCCTTCACCACGCCGTTTTTAATCTTGGTATCGAACGGCAGGTTGAGAACAGCAATACTTTCCCCATCAGCACGCCAGTCAGAAACTTCAGTAAGGCTATTCAAAACGTCAATCAAAGTGGCAGTAAGGTTCTCGGAAGTAGTGTTTGCTCCATACGTGCTGTTGAGCAGAACGCCACGTATAAATGGTTTGGAAGTAAGTGGTTCCGCGAGCTTTGGTGTGTGCGGCGGGATAACCTCATGCTCAAATTGTGTGTAGATATACGGTTGTGTCAGGTAAGTATCGCCACCAACAAAGAACCCATTGTAATAGTTGACGACCAAATTCCTGAGGAGATAGGGACCATTATTATGCGAACTGTAGATGGTGCTCCCGTTAAAGGAAAAAGTCAAATTGAATTTTTTGCCAGTACGAGTGTCGCTGGTGTGGGTAATCTCAGTATGATTCTTATTGAAGAGCCGCAAACCAGCGCGGTATGGTTGCGTAGTTTTTGCTTCGACCTCCATCGTAACCACCAACAGGTCATAGAGGCCATTATTGTTGGTGTCTTGCCCACGATTTGTGACTTGACCGATGATCAGAAAAGGAGATTCGAATTGTTGTGGCGTATAGCTGTTGGTGACGCCAGCAAAGACCAATTCATCAACGACCAGATCTCCAGCGTAAAGTGTGACATCTCTCACAAAATACTGGCCACTAACACCCGTTTCGTTGATACGAACGCCGTCAAAGCTAATTTTAATAGTGTGCAGTCCGACGGGTAAGAAGTTCGTTGTCAATGCAACGTCGATAGTTTGCCCTGTTTTGTTTGTCTCGTTCGTTACGAGGGTGGCAAGCAGGGTATAGGTGCCTGCTTCTTTGACATCAACCCCGATGCTGACGTCAAGGGTCTCGAACAAAGAGTTTCCATCAGTGTCATTTCCCCTATCTGTCTGGTTTCCAGTAAAGGACGCCGGTCGTGCGGAGAAATTGCCAGGATCGTAGACAAGAGTACGGTAAACGCTGGCGTTGGTTATCACATTTTCAAACGTATCGCCAATGACAAGGGAAAGATCGTAAGCAGTGGGGAGGGGAACAGCCGCAAGATCCCATCCATTGAAAGCCAGCGTAACCTCGTTGACTCCTTCAAGAAGTTCTGTGCTGTTGGAGGCAAGAGCGACCGGGTGCGCGCCAGTGATATTCAGGAAACCCCAGAGTTCATACAGATCTTGAAGAGAGGTATTGACTTGTATAATAATCGCGAGTGTATCGATATCGTTATCATTGTCCTCATCTAAAGGAACTTCTCGGAAAGAGAGAATCTGCATGTTCTCCTCTAGAGAAATGTTTGGATAGACGTCAAAGAGAGTTGCATTGTACTCTTGTGTTTGGTACAGGTCTGGTTGCTCATCTTGGAAGATGCCGTCAAAGAACGTTTGAAGGGTGAGGCGATAGGTCATGTTCTCCTCGCCCTGGTCTGCAAAATGATAGCCTGGGAACGTAAGTTGAAGGGCATTGCTCCCGGTTTGTAGGGTGCTTGTTTCAGACGTTGATGAAATAAAGAGCCCAGTTTCATCAGTCAAGAAGCCGACAATGGTGTAGTCGCCTGCTGTTGTTGCTGCAGCATTCAACTGTAACTCAAGATGGTCAAAAAGAGAATTGTTGTTGATATCCACGCCGCTGTCGCCAAAACCAGAAAAGAGCAGCGCCGGATCCCTCTTTGTGACGCCAGTATACTTGTCCCACGTGTACTCTATCACATCCTTCCTTGAAACCATCTCGCTGTGTTCATAGGGCACCCGCTTGCGTTCATCGACCCCAGTAAGCTGTTGTGGGGTAGGAAAGCCGCTCTTCAGGGGTACAGTTCCATCGCCAGAGCCTTTCAGGATGTCAAAGTTCACGCCACCAAAAAAACCCTTGGTGATCTTGAACTGTTTGATGGTTGAATCTGTGATGGTGTTGCCGCGTCGGGTTTGCTTTGCCCCATACACAAGATACATCTCCATCCCCGCCGGAAAACCAACCTGCCGTGCAAAGAAAGCAAGGGCCCAATTGACAAGCCCGGTATTGTCCAGACGTGCTTGTGGATCAGTGAGATATGTTTGCGTAAGAGTAAGTTTTCCTTGCGAAGATGCCCCGCCATCATCATAGTGGTCGTCAACAAGGTAGCCATATGAATCAAAGTATTTTTGAGAGGGAAGAAGGGCGTACACTCCTGGAAAGTTTCTGCCGAGTTCATTAATCTTGTCGTCGTCATGAATAGGACTGCCAAAACCAGCCACGCCGTGTAAAATGCCATACGCTTTTCCAGCACCAAGATAGGGCGTTCCAAGAGAAAGAAACATTTTTACTGCGTCTCCATCGTCTCGTTGGAAGTCCTGGAAGACAAGACCACCCATGCTGTGGGCATAAACAACAATCTTGTCCATGCCGGTTTTTCGCAAAAGTTCATTCACTTTAAAGAGAAGTCCGGCTGTCGCAAAATCGAGTTTCAGTCTCCAGTCATACCCATACTCAAAGTAGCGAAGATTGTCGTGCTCAACAGGAGTGATGGTGCGGATAGCGCCAGGTATTTCCTCTTCGAAATGAGCGAAGGTGTCGTCAGCGAGAATTCCTTTATCGCGATAGAATTTTTTGATGTCGCTATAAAAGAGACCAATCGGTTTCCCAGGATAGATACTCACAGAAGGATCGGCAGGTGTAACGCCGTCTTCTTCGAGCTCCAGAACATCAAGTTGCGAATCATCTCCCCAGCTGATTGCCGATTCAAAAAACTGCGGCCACGATTCCTCGAAGCGTAAAAAGCCGGCCTGGGCATTATGCAGCGTGGTCCCAGCGATTCCTGGAATAAAGATAATGGGATAAACGCGCATTTTGAAGCGCCCATAGTCTACATCGCTCGCCCAGCATTCAGAGCCATAGAGAGGATGCTTCTGCGAATCACGTTGAACCTCCACCCAGTTTTCACCATAGTACTCCCCTGACTCTCCCAAGAACTTAACTTTACTTTTAGGAACTTCGACTTCCCATCGATCCCAGATGCCGTTGTTTCCCGTCAAAAAACCGAGGTCATAGCCGTTCAAGAGGACCTTCGGTTGCTCTGGCTTGCAGTTTTGTGATCCGCCCTGATAATCTGAGTCGATGTCATACGCGAGCAGCTCTAACGTAACCGTGTCTCCAACAACGGCATCGCGATCAACATAAATGTAGACAGGAAACCGAATAGACGGATCATCGCCATAAAAACAGTAGCGATCAAGCTCGGTTTGGTAGTCATTCGTTTTGAATTTGAGGTCTTTAATCGTGCCTGTTTCAACCCCGGCAGATTTAAAACTGCAGGCCCGCGTGTGCGGCGTGTCTTCATTAAGCGCGACAAGAAATTCAGGCGTTGCTGCATCTTGCGCTGAAACAGCTGTAAGTGAAAGAAACGCAACAAAAAGTACAATACCCACTCTTTCAACAAAAGTGTTCATATCCCCCAGCTTATCTTTCGCTCTTCACCTATATATGGTTTGCTATTGGCGGCGCAGAAAAAAATCTCAAGAGATCTTTGTACCAAAAAGTGCCACAAGGCGAGTTCAAAAACGCCGAGGATGGGATTTGAACCCACACGTCCCGAAGGACACAGGATATTCGCAGGAAGGTATATTCACCTTTGGTTTGTACCAGATCATACACCTGCTCGACATAGCAATCCTGCGCAATACCAGGTTATGCGACCTCGGCACGCGCCCGTGGCAGAAAAAGCAACCCAAAGAGCTTATATAAACATTTCTAAGCAAAATCTAAAAAGGAAAACATGATTAAAAACTGATGACAAACATACTCTATCTCAACGACAGTTACAAAAAAGAAGCCGAAGCAACCATCACTGCAGTCTCTGGGGAAAACAACCAATTCATCATCCTCGATCAAACTATTTTCTACCCGGTCAGCGGGGGCCAAGCCCATGACACCGGCACCATCACCCACGAAGGAAAAACGCACAACGTTCTCTTCGTCAGAAAAATCGAGCAAGGCGTCTCGCATCAGATTGAACCACAAGGTCTGCAGGCGGGGGACAAAGTACATCTTCAAATTGATTGGCAAAGAAGATACACCTTGATGAGGTACCACACAGCAATCCACGTTCTTTCAGCAGTGATCTACCAAGAAACCGGCGCGTTGACAACAGGAAATGAACTCGATGTTGACGGAGCGCGTCTCGACGTTGGTCTCGACAACTTCACAAAAGAGCAAGCAGAAGCGTTCATACAAAAAGCAAACGCAGCCCTCAAGCAAGACCTCACAGTCTCAACATACGTGCTTACAAAAGAAGAGGCGCTCGCAGACCCGTCGCTGTTCAAGCTCGAGAAGAAAGACTACATCGAGAAGCTTCATGACGTGCGCATCGTTCAGATCGGAGACATCGACAAGCAGGCAGACGGAGGCACGCATGTTCGCTCAACAAGGGAGGTAGGAACCATCGTGCTCCTCAAGACAGAAAACAAGGGAAAAGGCAGGAAGAGAATGTACATAGGGCTTCAAGAAGAGGTTAGGGCGTAACATACTCTTGCAAGAATGGATCCGAGGAGAAGGCATCAAGAACACGCTTAACACGACTACGAACTCCCGCCTTAGTTATCCCTAATTCACATGCAAGCGCGGAATAAGAAACGCCGTGAACGAAGTGGGGCAAGAGAACGCTTTCAAGAATGTCGGCACGAGAGCACGACAGTTTCGTCATGAGTCTCTCGGTAAGCATACGTCTATCAATGACCTCTGAAGGAGGCAATTCACGTTGTTGGGGCAGGGCCTGAGCGAAATCACCGAACTCGCGATCCCTGTGCTCATAGGCAGAGAATGGTCGTTCGTGATCTCGAGGAGAGGTAACAGTGCGACAGGCGTGAAGTGCCTGTGCGCAGAGATAAGATCGAAGCGTTCCGCTGGGTGCGGCGCGGGCTTTCTGACAAAAGCGCACAAATGCCTCTTGGACAACATCCTCGACGTTTTCCGGTGTTGCGGCACCACGACGAAAAAGTGCGTCTTGCACAAAGCGGATAAGAAATGGACGTTCACATTCATAGAAAGCAGCGCATTGCTCTTGTGTGAGAGGAACCGCTGAAGGGAAAAACATAGTAATCACAGCTACACAGCAAACGCACAAAGAGGGTATTAAAAGGTTATGGAAAGACTATTTTGTGAGTACATGCGCCGCAAACAAACGTTGCAGCAGTGGCGAATTTCTTAAGCGCTTACGATCTCGAAAAAAGCGAGAGTACATGGTTTGTCGAGTGACCCTGAGTTTCTGAGCGCACGCAGCAAAACTAACCTTGCCAGTAGAAAGCCCGCAAAACTCTTCGTAGGTAAGACCTGATCGTATATTCGCAGCAATTTCTTCAGCGAGATACTCCCGAAGGGTAATGCTATCGAGACGCGATGTTTCATCTTCGGCAGGAGAGGAAAGAACATTAGCAGGTCCGTGGTAATGCTCTCCTTCATTGTCTCCATGGTCCTCAAAGAGCGACAGAATCAAGGGATACTGCCAACGCCTACCAAGAATCTTTCTCGCAACGTCAGCATAACGATGGTAAGCAATGGTCAAAAGAACCTTGAAACGATCATCGCGCGCTCGTGGCTGAGGTTGACTCCAAAAGTCAAGAAATGCTTGCTGCACGACATCTTCAACAGAAATGCGATGAGCGAGGGAAGAGCGACGCTGGTTGTGTTGCGAGAGCCTCATAAGAACAAGAGGGTATGTATCACAGTAGAAAGAAGAAAACTCGTGTTCAGATAGCTGCACAAAATCACGCTGCGGCACATGAAACAGAGGGAAAACACATTTAAATAATTTCCGTAAGAGAAAAAGAGAGACGAGAAAACTTTAAGAGTGACAAGGACATGAACGGTGAAATGATAAAGATCGACGGCAGCGTTGGCGGCGGCCAGCTCATACGCACTGCTCTCAGCTTAAGCGCAGCTACAAGCAAACCATTCACGATCAAGAACATACGCAGTCAACGAGAGCAAGCCGGCTTAAAACCGCAACATCTCGCAGCCGTCAAAGCGCTTCAACAGATCTGCAATGCCGATGTACTGGGTGCAACTATGGGCAGCGCCGAACTCTCGTTCACTCCAAAAAAGATCAGGGGGGGTGCCTATGAAGGTGACATCGGCACTGCGGGTTCTTCAACGCTGCTCTTGCAAACGATTATTCCAGCGGCAATCCACGCGGAAACAGCAACCACTGTTACTCTTCTGGGCGGGACAGATACCAAATGGTGCCCTCCCAGTCTTCATATGCAGCACGTTTTCCTGCCTCTTCTGAAAAAAACAGGAGTCGAGGTAGAAATGAACATCGAAAAGTATGGGTTCTATCCCAAGGGCGGAGGAAAAATAACTGCCAGGATACATCCGCAGCCTGCACCAAAGTCACTCGATCTTCAACAACGAGGAAAGGTGCAGCAAAAAGAGGTGATCGCATACGCTTCTTTAGATCTCCAATCAAAAAACGTAGCGGAACGCATGATCTCTTCCTTCCTCAGTGAAATGAAGGACAATAACTGGAAGACACACAAACAGTATGGTGCAACTGCAAGCCCGGGCTGTTTTCTTCATGCACACATCAAGTATGAAAATTACCCTCTTGGTGACGATGCTTTGGGAGAAAAAGGAAAGAGCAGCGAGGAAGTTGGAAAAGAGTGCGCTCAGAAGATACAAACGCTAATGAGGGGGGAGGGTCTTGACGAGTACGCTGCTGATCAACTGATGGTCTATATGGCGCTGGCGGGGCGAGGAAGTATCATGACAGCAAAAATCACCGATCATATGAGAACAAACGCCGAGGTAATAGAAAGGTTTGTAAACGTAAAATTCAGTTTCTCAAAAAACAGAATAACCTGCGGGCCTGTAGTCTAGTGGCTATGACACTGCCTTCACACGGCAGAGGTCCTCGGTTCGAATCCGAGCGGGCCCATTCGGTTTTCGGGTAATAGACAAACCAAAAAAGTGTACGCTAGATCAGATGTTTTATCCCTACAAAATAGTATGCCGTGATTCAGATCCATCCAGCAACTCTTGATGATTTCTGAGCCTTGCATTCAATAAAAGCCTTCACTGATTATCTTTGAAAAAGAATCAAAAGTATTTGGTACGATGAAGAGGGAGATTTTCTCGAGATCTCAGTCGGAAAACCAACAA
>CAZDTM010000043.1:0-7453 GCA_964508385.1 Candidatus Woesearchaeota archaeon
CGAGATAAGCGTTCGTGACTGGAGTTCAGACGTGTGCTCTTCCGATCTTGCACCAAGCCTAAAGTGTACAACGCCAGCAGTAGCGTTCACTGCAGTGCAGTCTTTCGCTTCAAGGCCGCTTCCCTCAACTGTCTTCGTCAACGCAGCATTCACGGGAATGTTGAAGAGAAACGCGTTGTCAAGAATCTTGTCAAGCTCAAGAACCGCCATCGTCGTCACTCCAGTCAGATTCGCATCAGGGTCGACAACAGCAAAGACTTCTTTTTTTTCTTTGAGCGAAAGAATCTGCCCATCAACAGGAATGTCATCTAACGTGCGCGGATCACTTCGCAAAGTAAAATAATTTGGTGTCGCACCTTGATTGATGTGAATTTGAAAACGATAGCCCTGCGATGTTTTTTGAACCCTAAAACCATTGTAGTCAAAAACAAGGTCGCCATAGCGGCGTTCTTGGTACACAAAAAGCCCGTAAATAACGAGGCCCAGCAAAAGAAGAAGGCTCACAAAGAGTATCAGGATCTGTCGATCAGTTCGTTGCATTTAGATCACTCCAAAAAGTTGCAAAAGGAAAGTATCAGCAGCTTGCAAGAGCGCATCTGGATTGCCTGAAAAAGTATAGCACCTGCCAGTAGAACTCACCGTGGGTGTCGTCTCATTGTTAGAAACAAAAGAAAGAACAACAACAGTAGGATCAGCATCCAAGCACGTTTTGATGGGTAAATCTTCACAGCCAGGACCATCAGCCGAACATGCAAGAACAACAGGAGGAAATCGGCTGCTCTTCAGAGCTGTATAGACATCATTGAGGGCAAGGTAAGGGCTGTTGGAAGGATCAATAGAAAGGTAAATCTTTTGCGCTGAAGAAAAGGCGTCAAAAGGAACTGACAGAGCAAAGGAAGAAAGTTCACTAGGAGAGCGGCTCAAAGTCAAAGAAGCGCCGTTCGCTGTTCCAGACCATCTGCCATCGCCCTGCCGGGAAAATTCAGTGCTGCCAACAGTAACAGTCTCTGTTGGAGGTGGTGAGCCATTGAAACCTCCAAAGAAAACGCCAAAAGCGCTGGAAACAAGAATGAAGACAATGAATAAAGGCAAAAACCAGCGTTTCCGTCGTCCTGAAGAAGAGGAATCAGGCATTGTCTACTCAATGGAATCCGCAGTCACCTGGGGAAGCTGCATTTGGGGCGGTAATCCGACGTCGTTGGTGAGTTGAAGGGCTTTCACATTGCAGCGTGCGAGGATGAGGTTGAGGACCGCCAAAGAAACTTCGTCAGGAAGCTGCTTCGAGCGATCCCACTGAGAAAGAATGTCATCGACTTTTTTTTCGTCCCCCATATAAAGAACAGTTCCTTCAAGAGTAAGTGAGCCAACTTTTGGTTCGTAAGAAACCTGATAAGAAAATCCAACAGCAATGCCACTCTTTCCAGCGCCTAACGATGAAAAGTCCTTGCGATCAACAGACAAAATGGTCAAATTATTCCCGACGCGAGTGCCCTTCCTGAGGGGGGCTTCTCTCTGAACAAGTATTTTTGAAAAATCAAATCCAACGATCATAATTCACGCTTTTTCTTCAAGGGTATTTAAATCTTTGTGTAGAGAAATGGAAAAAATAAAAAAAAGGAAGAAAAAGAAAAAAGTAAAAGCGGGTTACGCTTTTACACGACGACTGTTGTTCCGGTGAGGCCGGTCTTCTTCTCAACAGCCTTGGCTGCCAAGAGGGTATCCTCAGCGTTGTAACCAGCTACCAGCATAGCGACATGATCGCCATTTTGTACAAGCTGGACGACTCCGTCACCCGGTCCGTATTGCTCTCTGAACTCATCACAGGTTGGTAATCCTTCAACTTTGCCGATAGCAGAGTTGATACATGGCCCGCCCATAAAGATGAGGTTGTTTGCGGATGCGTCGGTAACTTCATCGTCAAAGAGAGTCATAACGTCAATGTCCTGTGGCGTACAGATCTCTCCTGCGCTGGACTTCGTGGTCGTCGTTTGTCCCATGACAACAAACACATTAGCCCCCCTCTGTTGGAGCGGGTACTCAATGGTGAGTGTTTCTGGGTCGTTGGTTGATGACGGATCGTAAATGGTCCATAGAGCACCATAGTCCGTCATAGCGTAATAGTAGTCATCGTCTTCATCAGGTTGCTGCACTTGGAACCCGCCTGTAGTAAGGAAATTAGCTCCAGCAGCATTCGTCGCTGTGACACTTAAGTTTACGCCAATTCTGTTGTCAGTGTTCGCAGTCACAGTAAAGTTCGTAATTTCGTTGACTGTGCCAGAAGCCAAGCTTGATGGTCTGTTTTCGTCAAAATCCTGGCTGACTGTAGTCAGGGTAATGAACACAGGCGACTGGGCTGCTGATGTCTGGGTAGTGTTCAACGTACCCGTTGAGTTATTTGTTGCAATCATTCCCGCACCATCAATACTTGTACCGCCATTGGTCACGTTATCGTGTGCGCCAAGGTCAAGGACCCCGCCGCCATTGACGGTAAGTTTGATTTCTGAGCTGTCTATGTCTCCATCAGCGTCCATATCGACGGCAATCGGATTGTCGTCGTTGGCAGAAGACAGGTTCGCAATGCGGGCTTCGTAGGTATTTCCTCCGAAGATCAAGTTTGCAGTACCCAGCTGTCCAAGAGTGGCAGTCGACTCAGTGTACACAAAGTTTTGAGATCCCGTTGCAAGGTCTTCGAACTGCAGTTGTTTGTTTGCAGTGTCAATGCCATCGTAACGGATGACGTGACTTGTTGCTGTGTCGTCAACACGGTTGGTAGTTCCGATGTCGCTTAAGGGGAAGTAGTCCAGTCGTCCAATGTTAAAGAACGTGCCATTAGCCCGTTGGTTACCGTACGTAGCTGGAGATGCACCTACAGTGAGGTTACCTTCTCTGAAGACAAAGTCGTGACTGTCGTCTCCATACTTAAAGGTACCACCCTTGTTGGTAATCAGAGGGAACTTGTAAACGTCTCCTCTCAAGTTCTCAAACTCAAGCTGGTATTCATCATCAGATCGTGGGTTAAGCTTGATCGTCGTTACTCCAACATCGTCAAGTCCTTCGTAGCGAATATCCCAATCGCCGAACATTCCCTGCGGTTCGTCAAGATACTCTCTGATGCCGTGTCCAGGAGGGACGTAAAGGTCTTTTTGCCCAGGCAACGGATCTGCAACAAGGCGGTATTTGATAGAGTCGATTTCAAAGGTGGTGTTACTGTCTGCTTGAACACCTCTGATTTGAACCCATGCGTCTTCAATACGTTCTTCGTTGATCTCAACAAAGTTCTCGAATCCAAGGTTCAAGACTCCGCTCGTTGTTTCTTGGTTGACAAAGTTGGTATCCTTGAAGCGTACTTTTGTAGCTCCAACAAAGACTTCAACGATGTCTCCCAATCCAGCTTCTCCAGCTTCATTGAGGATAATGTCAGAGATACCAAGAAGGGTACCATCGCTGAGCAATTCTGTTTCTCCATCAACAAGTTGGCTCGTCACTTCGCCATTGACTTTCAAGGTAACGGTTGCTGGTGAGGTGTCTTCAATAAGAAGAACTTCAACTTCGTATTCTTTGCCGTCCACGGTAAATGTTCGCACCTCTCCTTCTTCAAGGATGGCATATTCCGCTCCGCCAAGAAGATCAAGAGTAACATCCTCTGCCGAGGTGTCAATTTTGGTGTTAACAAAGATGTACTTGCCGCCAAGCATAATAATCTCTTCATCTTTCAGGTCATCAAGTGACGTCCCTTTAATGTCAGTTTCTAATCCATCTTCAAATTGAAGTTCGTACTCAAAGAAGGACTGATTAGCTCGAGTTCCCTCTCGAATAACCAAAAAGTCGCTAACTTCAGAAGATGGCGCATCATTTTCAGTAAAGTTCGCCACGGGTGAAGCAACTGTTTCTGCTCCAGTCGAGCTGGACTTGCTGAATCTCAGGTATTGGTTGAATCTTGTTGTTCCTTCATTGGTTGAAACAACTCCGCCAGCAAGACCGTCGAGTTCAACTTCCGTTAACGTCTGTCGAACAGAGGCTACTGGTTCTCGAAGTTCAAGAAGGTCTCCTGATCTTGAGATTTCAACTGAGTCTCCAGAAACCGTGACTGCGCCTGCAACAGTGCTGCCTGGGGTACAAACCTTGCTTTCGAACTGCAATTGTCGTGCAATGTTTGCTACTCCTAGCGTATCTGATGCTAAGGCGTTTCTTCCGACAACAAGAGCGTTGTCAGTGTTATATTCCCCGTCCATAACGAATGGGGCCGGGTACTCAGACAAGTCTAGCGCTACTGCACTAGTCAGGGTTGCACCGAGCAGAGCAACACCTGCACCGACTGCTGCCACTTTCTTAATGGCTGCCTTCAGTCTTTGCATGTACTACACCTCCGAATGGTTTTATTAGCATAATAGGAAATAGTCGCTATTAAGCTATAGCTGTAATTCCAGTCTCTATTCAACTGGATGCGCATGAGAGGTAAACCCAGAATTTCATTTATAAACATTTAGATACTGAAAACAATAGATAAGGCTCAGGAAGGCAAAATATGGGCATTATAGGCGCTCTATTACTAGTTTGGCCGAGAAGAACTGAAAAAGTATCACTCCTCAGTAAAAGACAGCAATCGTTAACTCAACGTTTTGCAAAGGGTTAATCTCGCCTCAAAGAATACCCCTTCCTCTAAGAAGTGATAGGTCGTCACCACGCCCCTTCCACAAGTGCCAATCTCAAAAAGAACGTTTTTATCCTCATCAAGAACGCTGAAAGTGTATTTTTCCTCCTTTTTTAAAGAAACGCTGAATAATTCTTCTAAATCATTCGTGAGGTTCTGACAGCCCGCATTATCCTGTGAGCAGGCAAGAATTCTCTCCTTGATCGAACTCCCCTCAAGATCAACCCGCAACAGAGCTGAGAGCAGGTGCGAAGCCTCAATGCTTCCACGAACATCCGCCAAAGAAGCGTTCGATCCCTTAACAGAAAAGCGAAGGTAAATCACCCCTAAGAACAGCAGGAGAATGACAATAACCAGCAGCCCCATAACCTCCATTTGGCCTTTTTTAGCGGTAAACATTGATGTCAACCCTCCCAAGAGCATGGGTATCAGTTTCAGGGAAATAGAGGGAAATTGGCGAGCTGACAACGATTCGTTGCCGTATCGTTTGTGGCGGAGAATCATACAGCACCCAGTGGTCGCAGTTGAGCGGGTATCCTTCCTCTAAGTACGCCTGAGAGGTGCACTCTCCATCAGCAGGTCGCGGATACAGCAACGACACCTCAATCTTCTTCGCCCCAAAAATCTGGGTGTAGTACCCTCGATCGCTGTTCACAACAGCCTGAAAAGGAAGGAACTTCCCTGTGTCCAGGCATGCTTCATCAGCGCATCCAAGTTCAGGAAGCGCCAGAAGCGAGTTCAGCAGGATGGTGCTTTGCTGCTCATCCATCTCCAAAGCTAAGCGGGAAAAGCTGTACGCACTATAGCGCGAATACGCCACCATCCCAACAATGAGAAGCAGCACCAGAACAAAGAGAACCAAAATCGTTTCATGGAGCGCCATTTGGCCAGAGGTTTTCATTCAGAACACCCTCGGACAGGATTGTTGAAGAAGAGTCCGTTGCTGGCTCGATAAGCGTTCTGCCGTGGCATGGAGTTCCTCATTCCCCCGTGCGCGGCCGAAAGCAGTCAGGGTCTGGGCCATCTCAAACAACGTGTCCCTGCAGACAGGAACAATCGTCTTTTGCAGCAGCAGGTTCGCCTTATGAGAGTAGACTGTCGCAACATTCTGCAGACGGTGCAAGCTCAAATCCAAAAGGCAGGGGTACTCTTGGGGAGCAAAGAAAATGCCTGCCAGAAGGGGGGTCCCAAGATAAAAAGAAGTCTGTCCTGTGTTCAGAAAGCTGACAGTAGACTGCTCTGGGTCAACAGCAATCAGGGTAACAGGAACAGTAAACTGCGAGAGAAGGCGTGAGGCGTCCATGGAGGCAACAACCACGACAGTCAAGCTGTCCAGGCCCTTTGCAGAGGCATCGAGTTCCTTGACGTTGAAGTTTTCTTTTTTGACGAACTGAACAGGAAATTCTGAGGGCACGTCAAGCTCATCAACAAGGTCCTGTGTGAAGTCATCATACACCACAACAGTCCGATGGCGGTCATTGGTCAAGTAAAAGAGGGGGGCAATCGGAAAAGGAAAGCTCCATCGTTGGGTCCAGACATGGACAGAATCCCCCTTCACCGAGCGTGGCGCAAAAACAAGTTTGTTGAAGTTCCTGCCATAGGTCTGCGATCCAAAAACGTCGCAAGAAAAAGACAGAGCAGTAGACTCCTGAAGTGAAAGATCGCGATGAGAGACTTCAGTGCTGCCCAGAGAATCGAGAAAATCATTGAGGAAATGAATTTGCCGTTGGTCGCCAAGCTGTTCAGTCGTATCAAGGTGCTGAAAACCAAAGCGAAGAAAAAAGAGAAGAAGAATCGCACCAGTAATCGTGCCAAAGATCCACTTAAAAATATCCGTGCTCAATCCTTTCGTTGATGACAACTGCATCATGATGGTGGAGGAACTCTTCCCACAGCAACAACAACCTCTCCATCCTGCAAGGTTGTCTCGAGAGTGAAAGAAATCCTTCCCTTCGTTGCAAAACAAAGCGGGTTTTCCTCTTGATCAACCCACAAGTCCTCGATGAAGTAAGTAGTTTTTGTAAATCCATCAAAGGGCTCAATGAACACATTCTCTCGCGTGCTTGTTTCCACGGCAGCACGCAAAAGATCTGAGACTCCGCGAGCAGTCACGCGAAACGCCGGATTAAAGAAGCATACGCGCTCAGATGTAGAGGGAACTGAAAAGCTCACGGTCTTGTAGCTTCCGACATCAAAGTTTTTGAAGACCTGCACGTCATCGCGGACGCGGAGAACAAAGTCGCCGAGCTCAACATCGTCGCTGACGCTCAGAATAGTCATCACGCTCCTGATACCAAAGATCAATACCAAAGCCATGCCTGCAATAATCAGAATGTGCATTAACGGCTGTTCCATCAGGTTTCCGCGTTTCATGAAGTCACCAAGAACTTACACGTACACAACATAGTTACCGATGTTGCTGAACTTGTCAATGCAGGCGATGTAGTACACTGGCTTGTCCAGCGTTGCCTGATGTTCAAACGTCATCTCGCCAGTCATCCTGACGCCGCTGCCAAAGATGAAAGCGCCAGTATTGCTGTATTCGCATGTTGAGGGCTCATCAGTCACGATAACAAGCAGGCTTCCCTCAGTGAAAATCTGCGAGAGCTGCGGAGCTTGTGTGTCAACAGAGACCGTGAAGTTCGTTTGATCCTGGTCCATGTTGCCGGCCACGTCAAGGCAGGTGATGTACGCATTGTAAAATCCGGTTTGCAGGTCAGTAAACTGCTGCGTATGAACTGTGCTGTTGGTGGTGGCGAAGTCAATGGCGTTTGCTGGATTGTTGTCAATGAAGCTGTAGCC
>CAZDTM010000044.1:0-7001 GCA_964508385.1 Candidatus Woesearchaeota archaeon
CTAAACTCCTTAGTTCAAAATAATAACAGCTCCGCGGCCAATGTTCGTTCGTGATTGCTGCTGTGTCAGTGCTTGGTTCTGCGTGTAACTATTGCCAACAGCGTATCTGTTATTTTGTGCGTTCTGGCTGTTGAACGTTTGCTGGTTCACGTCATTCTGCGTTCCGAACAGGTTGTAGCTGTTCTGTTGCTGGTAATCGCTTGCCAAAGAGTTGTCTCTCCATAACGTTCCAGAAACACCATCACAGGTACGTTCAAGGATTCTGAAGCGCTGAGGATCTCCGGTAGAGCTTGGAAGGATGCCACGAACGCGTCGATTTGAACAGCTTCCTTTGGCGAGATCGTAACCATCGCTCAAGGCAAGATCTCCATTGCTGACAAAAGAGTTCAGGAGGCTCTGCGTGGAGCTTCGTTCACCGAAAACAAGGCTGTCAAACAAGCTCTGTTGGTTCTGGTCTGCAAGGTAGTTCAATGATCCCGAGGAAGCGCTGTCAGAGGAGTAGTCCTGGTTGAAGCGGTTGGTGTTGTCATACATATTAAAGTTCTGGTAAGGTGGAATGTATCCATAGCCATAACCTTCAAAGCCGCTATTCGAAGCAGGTGGAAAGGTGAGGCCACTCACGCCATAGCCACTATAAGCGTTCACAAAAGGCAAGGCTACAAGCGTCAAAAAAACGAGTACGATGAGGGCGAGGTATTTCATAGTTTAGGATTCCTCCAGTATGATAGTAACATTATCAACATGAGGTCCTATATAAACCTTTCTATCTGTAACTACTATAAAAAGGTAAAAAAGTGTTCAACGGGTGGGAATGCTTATCTTCGCGCGCCGCCTGCGGCGCTTGTTACTCCACGCACCCCACGCACATCGTAGTCATAGAGGCAAAGGTTCCTGCCGCCGTCCAAGACACTTCTGTCGTCAAGACCACCGAACCACAGTTGGTCTGCTTCTCCTTCTTCGAAGAGGAACTGACCGTCAGGATCAAAGCCTGAAACACGGATAATGATCTTCGGGATACCTGCTTTATGCAAGAATTCGCCATAAGGTCCTGCTTCTTTATTAAAGAGGAATTGACCCACAGGATCATTTGCAAGTTCGTCAACTGGGATACATGGTCTGGTGATGCGCACTGCGTCTTCTAGTGCTCGAGCACTATCCTCTGCTGTAGCGAGGTATGGTTTTCTTTGGCTATGGGCTGCTGTTGCTTCTCGTGGATGAGCAAGAACAGGGGAGTTGTTGGTGAAGTATAGTCCTGAGGGCGTGCGAAGGATGCCTTGTGCGGCATAGTTTCCATTCAGAGAAATAGGTGCGCCTCGACCCAGTTCTCTGCGAAGGCGTGCATTAACCCATGCAGGAATAACCACCAAGCCATCACGAGCGAGGGCGTCAAGTGATTCGTAAAATGATGCTCCTATCACAAGGGCAGATTCATACTCTGCTGTTTTGGTGTCGTAATCAAGTTGTGCCATAAGTTTGTGGAGAAACAGAGATATTTAAATCTTTTTAAACGAAACTACTCTAAAATAGTAAATATTAGAGCAATATTGTCTCGCCGAACCGTCTGCAGCTAATAGTCCCTGCTCTGCGTATGGGCGAAGGCACGCCAAAATGATTTCAGCATCAATTAAAAATCGGTCAACTTCTTCTGTGGCGGTGGTGTTTTCTTTGGCCCTTCATCGTCTTTAGGCTGAAGGATCTGGCCACCAAGAATAAGTTTTCCATACACTCCATCGTAGCCAGGTTCAATCTGCAGTTTTCCTTCCCTGCTTAAGGCAAGAATCTTCGAAACTGTAGATCCGGCCAACTGTTCAATCTTCGTTAAATTCGCATCAAACAGCACGGAAAACTCACTGCCAAACGTCCTGATCAAGACGTTATACAAATCCCACACTTTTTTCGTGGCAATTCCTGACTGCAGCGTCATCGCTAAAATCTCGCTTAAGGGAATGCTGTTCTTGAATGGTTTTGCATTCTTTGGTTTGTAGCCATCTGGTCGATCTGCCAATTCGTCAACACGATATTGCACGCCAATAGTTAGTGGTCGTTTACAGACCGGGCATATACCCTGTACTTTCTTCGTTTCTGCCGGAGTCAGCACGACATTGCAGGCGCGATGTCCATCAAAATGATATTTTCCATAATGTGGTTGAACTTCAATCGTTCCAGCTAAGCCTTCCCCGGTCCTAATGGCGTGCAAAATATTTTTGTAAGTCATTTCTCCCTCAAAGATCGTTGCTTCTCTTCCAAGGCGCCATGGCCAATAGCTGTGGGCGTCACTGAAGCTCACCAGTTGAGTGTTATCAAGCGCGCTAATCCTCCAATTCATCGCAGGATCAGAAGACATCCCAGTCTCAATCGCATGAATATACTTTGCCTTGTCTTCAAAGCATTCCTTCAAGCTATCAAATCCACTCTTGCTTCCAAAAACACTAAACCAAGGCGTAAAGGCGTGCGCGGGAATAATCTCAATATCAGAGCTAATGCTTCGCATCATGTCCACTAATTCAATACTAGAAAAACCAAAGATAGGCCGTCCGTCATAATCTAACCGCCCTTTCTTTCCAAGTGCTTCTGTCATCTGGGTCGCTATCTCTTTATTCGGCGCATACAATAAATGATGAACTCTTCTTCCTTTTCCTCCCTGAGTATAAATCAAACTAATCTCAGTCTGCCAAAGAAAAGGAAATCCAGTACGACTCCACAAAATCCCGTGCTCATCCTCTTTCAATTCTCGATCAATTTCTTTTCTCCATTCAGGATGTTGAAAATCTCCTGTACCTAAAAGATAAATGCCTTTAATGCGCGCGTACTGTTCAAGGAGTTTAAGTGTCGTCTGTTTGCTGCACGCTTGCGCATACCGAGAATGAATTTGCAGATCAGCAATAAAAGGCATGCAAAACAGAATTAGTCTAAAGCTTAAAAAGATAGAGGTAGAAGCCTATCGTCTATTCATTGCATCATAGATCAATAACACGCCAAAAATCAGCGATAAATAAGCATTCCATCCTAAAGGAATTTGCGTAGCCAAAATGCCCCTCTGTTGTAAAAAGCTGCCTAATCCCACAACAATCGCCAGGAGTCCAGCAACAATGCTGATCATTCCATTAAACACGCGCGTGCGCCGGGAAGCGTCCATCCACAGGAAAATACCGCCAGCAACAAAGAGCACCTGATTCCAAGTAAAAGGCAGAGTGTTCAACGATCGAGCGAACGTCTGTAAGCTTAAAGGTAAAAAACCTAAACGATATTGAAGGAGGTTAGCCAAGCCAAAGAGGGCGAGCAGAAATCCAAGAAGAAGTCCCCACATGCGCTTCACCTAACGTTTGTCACGGCAAGCGCAGTGGCAATCGCTTCCCTGTACTGATAATTCAATTCAACAATGAACACGTCCTGCACCGTTGTTTCTGGTAATCCGGAAGTGTCGATCGTGCAGGAGATATCTTTTTTGTTCGTAATGAGTTTGACAGTTCCGCCATCTCGGTTTCCAAGTTGTGAGCATTCAATTTTGTAGTTGTTGTCTGGGTTGGACACTTTCACGTCAACAAATGCTGCCTTGTCTTCCATTCCGACACAGGACGTCTTAAACGTATCTTTGCTGTACACTTGCCCCTGTCCATCATTCGTAATCTGGAACGTGACTCTCACCTTACTTGTTCCAACAGTGCTTTGTCGCACGTTCGCAATGTGCATGGGCGCCCCACTGTTCTCAGCAGGAACAGTAGCCGCAGAAGTATCGCAAACCTGTCCAACTTCTTTCTGAAGAACGTTTTTCTTTAAGCAAATTTTCGCCACGGCAAGCGTTTGATAAGTGTAGCACGCGTCAGCACGAAGCGTAAACGACGTGCTTCCAGGAAGTTTCGCTTGAAAGCCCGCAGATCCAAACTCAAGCAGTTCCTCGCCGCCGGGAATAGCCGTACCAGTTTCTTTTGATTTTCCGACAATCTCGACATCGGATTTCTTGTCCATGGAAGAGATCTTAAAGGAGTCCTTCACAATGCCACTCAGAGAAGCAATCACGCCCCCAGTCGGAATAGTGTATTCCCCCTCGTTTTTCATTCGTAGTGTAATAAAGAACTGCTCCTCTCCCCCATCCAGAACAGACAGTGGAGGTTGGTCTTCGGCAAAAGCAAACACAAGCCCCTGGCTGCCGCCCAGGAAGGTTTTATCCGTTGTCGGCTGCGTTGATGTCTTTCCGCCAAACTGTTGGCACCCGGCCACTAACAGTAATAATGCTCCAAGCAAGACAAGGAAAAAACGATGTGAACGAAAACCAGTGCGCATGCAATCCACCTTTTTTCTGTCATTACATCAACGCTGATCCTATTTAAAGGTAACTCACCGTGCTAAAAAAGGCGAAGACGAACGAAACTCGTTCTTTTCCGGAGGAAGAAGCTGGATCGGCAGACTTCTAAACTCATAGACATAAGGATAAGAGAGGCCTACATTCAAGAAGCCTTCTTCCCATTGTGTGCCCCCCCACAGTCCGGTGCAGCGAACAGATCCAACTCCTTGCACAAGCAAAACCTGAATACTTGATCCCTTCATGCTTTGTCGTGCGGACGACACGCACTCAAAGCCAGGTTCAACAGAGAAAGAAACAAGACCCTGATCATCAACGTATCCCCTGCTTGCGCCGCCACCCAAACCTCCATTGCGAAGAGTGAAAAGCAGGGTGAGCTTCACTTCGCTCCCTTGGGTCTCAATATCTCGCTGAAATGTTTCAATATACACTGGCAGATGATCATTAATGCGCCCAAGTTGGCTGCCGGAAAGAACAAGAGTGGTAGGACAGCGAGAATCCGCAGCCTGAACAGACGGGTTGAATAAGCACCAGGGAATCGCGACTGTTTGATCAACAGCATACTTCAGGGTCCCCGTCAAAGAAAAACGTTCGCCTTGTGGGCTGCTAAGAGCGCCATCGCTTGCGCGTTGAAGTCTGTAGCGGTAAGTACCCAGCTCAAGCTCGCGTGATTGTGTCGCCGAACTTTCGCCAGTGCCGAGACGACATCCAACCTCAAAATTCCTTTGGCCATCGGGCGATTCAGTGTACTCTGCAGGTGCAACAGGAATATCTCGTTCATACGTCTGTAACTCATCCAGTCCAGCAACGCGGTCTGTATCTGCCTTGACGTTCAGTATCACAGAAACTGGCTGCTCAAGATAGTTTGCAAACTTAACTTTCGGGGCATGAACTTCGTCTTCAGCAAGTTGCAGGACGCCGCCAGCAGAACGAATCTCGATGAACTCTGCAGCTACGCCTCTTCCAGATCCAAGGTTTGGACATTGCAGAGCAGCAATGCCGGTGCGAACATCAATGCCTCCCCGTGTAGAAGGAGAGCCACAACCAGCAAGAACAAGAAGAGCAAGAAGCAACAAAAGGAAGTACTTCATGAGGTATCACACCACCGATGATAAGCTGGGCATTGAAAAAGTGTCTGAAAGTTTCGGAGGATTCTCAACGTCCACAATCCGAGTAACTGGTTTTCCGCGGTAATCAAGGATGGCAGAAGCAACAAACGTGGCAGGTGAAGGCTGGCTGCCAAACAATCCACGGCCATCGCTGCTTGCAGCAACAGCACTAGGATCTGCCTGGAATGCGCACGAAATTGCAAGGGCGGAGTAGCGCGAGCTGGAGGGCGTTTCGAGTTTCAAGCTTTCGTTTGAAAGCGCGGCGTTGAGATAGCGTAACGTTTGATGTTCTGGTCCCCAGACAATTTCCTTGTCTTGTGCATTTCCTTCCTGCCCCAAGCATGGTCCATCAGGGAACAATTCAGAATTTTGTGCGAGAACCAATCCCTCAGGCACGCGCAAGCGAAGTTCTTTGATCTTTTCTGCATGTCCTTTAAAGCCAACAAGATCAATGAGGCCAATGCGAATTGTAATGAAAGAATCTTGAGTCACGGGAGTATGGACACCAATGTCCACAAAGAGGTCTGTAAGTCCGCATCCACGTTCACAGCGAGCCCGCGGTTTGCCGTCATTGTCAAGATATGTTCCTTCCCGTTTGTATTCTTCAAGAGGATCAAGGCGCTGCGTATCAGCTTGCAGCAGGGCTTCTTTGTCGAGAAGGTAAACGCGCGCAGAAGTGAGAGTGGTAAAATCACGATAACCCCAAAACAAGTGAACAGGATACGTAATGTCAGAATAGCCTGAAGGAACAGTAAGCGCATCGCTTGGAATAAGGCAAGCAAGATCTGCAGAGAGATCGCCAGTTGCTGAAACAGGAAGAACGCCGACAAGGCCAAACGAGTCAACGGGTTGATTGTTAATCAAAATTTTGCCAGGGACGAGTCTCACAGCGTCGGCGCGCGCCTTTTTTTCAGTGGTGAAGAACGCATCAGTGTTGACAACAGTCGCCTCATCTTCGGTAGAATGTCGTTTTTCCAAAGCGCATTCAAACGTGACAAGGGAACGATCCCATTTAAACGCCTCTATGTCCTCCCTCGACAAGAATGCGCTGGCTCGCATGGCAAGTTGTCTACCAGCGTAGACTGGCTCTTGTGAAGGCGCAAACTCGCTGATGGCAATGCCATGCGATTCTGGTGCAACATAATCTGGGTTGGTGAAGGTGCCAACTCCCTTCAGCCACCTCTGAAAGCCGGTAGGAGTAAAGTAATCCAAGAACTTGAATTCAGATGAAAGGCCTTTGACTTGTTCCTTGACAAGAGCAGAACGTTGATAGAGAGCCTCACGAGCGACAAGCTCATCAAAGGACGTAGCGATCAAAAGAGCAGCAACAAGGATACCAACCAAAACAAAAAAACGCGTCCACCGGCGAAGTTTTTCTCGGGCATGCGGAAAAACACTGTCTTCATATCGTACAGCTACTTGCCGCCCGCGTTCTCGGCCATAGCCCTCTTGCTTTTTTTGTTTCTTATACAGGTTATCTTCACGCGCTCGTTCACGTGATGCTCTATATCTCCCAATCATTCGTGCAAGAATTCCTGGTGCTGGGGGAGATAAGGGCAGGGAGGCAGGTTGAGCTGCAAGAGTGGCTGTCA
>CAZDTM010000045.1:0-6987 GCA_964508385.1 Candidatus Woesearchaeota archaeon
GTGAGGAGAAAGGTGTGGGATCAAAAAAGAATAAGCCAAGATGAGAAATGAGCTTCTATACTATCAAATTTAGGCCAGAATAAGTGGTTGGATTTAATACCACTCTCAAGTAATTAAATACAGAAAGATTTATATAGTAGTAGTTTACTTTATTTTACAGGAGGAAACAAAATGTCAACCATGATAAAAAGCCTGAGTTTATTCGGAGTAGGAGCATTAGTAGGGGCAATAGATGGAGCGGCCGTCTATAGTCATGTGTCCGATAGAGTTATCCCAAAGACAAGTGTAGTTCAAATAGACTTGAACTTGAATGCATAGACATAGACTCTAATGGTGAGCCAGAAACAATCTTTAAAGTTGACGATAAGCCATACTTGTTAAGAGAAGTTGATGGTAAGCCTGTGATTTCAGCCTACGAGATTACGCCAGCCCAAATTGTCCTGCAAGAATAAGCCTTTTCTTTCTCTTATTTTTTTAAGTTTAAGACCAACCGTTTATGTTACAGAACTGGAGAAAGAAGGATTTATAAATTACCTCTTCGTCCGCAACGTCATGAGGGGTGATTGTCGGGGCAGGGGTTTGTTGTACCTTATTTTTTTCTTCTTGCTTGCGGCGTCGGTCTTTGCCCATGGTGATGAATCTGAACTCGACGGTAGCTCTTCCCAAACTGTTTCTGCGGCGCTCATCGTCTCTGTGATCGTTGTTATTGCCATTATCTGCTCATTGCACACTGAGCACCACAACGAACGATCAAAATGGCTTCTTTTCCTGAGCATTGTGATTCCCATCATCCTGGTGACAGTGTACATCGCAGGATCTACGATTCTTCTCAACCTTGCCTCAGAGAGCGGCGGGCCAGTTCATTGGCACGCTGATTATGAAGTCTGGGCGTGCGGCAAGGAACTGGATCTTGTTGATCCTGAAGGGCTGAGCAACAGAATTGGATCGCCTGTTCTCCATGAGCACGGTGACGACAGAATTCATATCGAAGGAGTGGTGCGTGACTTTGCCGATGTTGCCCTTGAACCCTATTTTGAGAGCATTGGTGGGGATTTGCATGACGACGCGTTTGCGTATCCTACTGCAGAAGGGCTGCAAACGTTTAGAAACGGAGACTCGTGCCCTGACGGGCCCGGCATGGTGAAGGTGTATGTCAACGGCCAACGCATTTCCTCTCCTGAGAGCTATGTGATCTCTTCCTACTCCATCGTTCCGCCTGGGGACTGTATCATCATTGAGTTCAGCCCAGGAGAATCGGCGACGACAACGCGGTTGTGTTCAAGCTGGGAAGCCAAAGGTGCGCACTATGGTGGCGAGCGTTCAGCAATAGAAGAAGGTGAACACGATGGCGGTTGAGGCATACTTGCCCACGTTAGGAACCGTACTTGTAACTGCGGCTATCGATTCCATCAATCCTTGCGCCATCGGCGTTTTAATCCTCATGATTTCTGTTTTGCTAGCGAGCGGCCAGAACACCAAGAGGCTTCTTGTTATTGGTGGTTTGTATATCCTTTCAGTCTTTGTTGTGTACCTGCTCGCCGGCGTTGGCCTGATGTACTTCTTCGCCCGCCTTCCTTTGGTTCTGACTGAGTATATTGCCATCACCGTCGGCTTCCTCATTGTTTTTGCTGGATTGATAGAGATCAAGGATTACTTTTGGTATGGGCGATGGTTTTCCCTCTCTATTCCCAAGGGCTTTGCCAAGAAAATCCATGACAAGTCAAGCAACGTCACCATCGTGGGAGTGATGCTCCTGGGAGCGTTTGTATCAGCAGTTGAGTTGCCCTGCACTGGGGCGCCATACCTTGCCGTCATCACCCTGCTTTCACAGTACTTTGACTTCACTGCGCTCATGCTTCTGATTTTGTACAACGTCGTCTTTGTGTCGCCCCTTCTTGTGATTTTGCTCCTCGTTGCTACGGGCAGAAAGTTACATGATATTAAAAAGTGGAAGCAATCCAACAGAGCCTACATGAGGCTGCTTATTGGCCTCTTGTTGATTGCGATGGGATGGCTGCTTATGTTCATTGCGAATGGAACGATCAACTTCGGCTGATGGCAACACACATTGTCAAACGGGCAGGGCATACGGAGAAATTTGATGAGAGAAAGGTGTATGCGACGTGCTTTGCCGCATGCATGAATGCGCATGTTGACAAGGAAAAGGCAGAAAAAATTTGTCGGAAGGTGGCGGCGGGGATCAAGAAGTGGATCGCCAAGAAGAAGGCTGTAACTTCTGAGATGATCTTTCGAGAGGCTACACGACTGATGAAAATGGAACACAAGAACGCCGCATTTATGTATGAAACACACAGGGATATTGCGTGATGAACTGGCTTCTTCTTGTTGGCTTGTTGGTTGTCGTAGTTTTGGTTTTTCTTTTTAGAACTTTGCTTAAATCGTTGACCATGATCTTGCTGGTTCTTCTCCTGCTCTTCGTTGGGTATGTTGCCCTTTTTTCTGAGCAACGGGAAGGCATTGGCGTGGTTGGTGGGGTGCATGAGCATGCCAACTTGCTGGTCGTTCTTGATGGGCAGGTCTTGAACTTGTCACAGGAGAAGTATACGAGCGCTGAAGGGCGAGTTCTGAGCAACTTTATCCACCTTCATGATGGGGATGGCGGCGTCATGCACAAACATGCCTCTCGTGCGACATTGGAGTATCTCTTTGATGGCATGGGAATGGCCTTCAATGAAACCTGCTTCGTTACTGACGAGAAGACTGCGTACTGTACGACCACGGAAAAGAAGCTGGTGCTCTACGTCGATGGACTTGAAAACAGCCAGTATCAGCACTATGAACCAAGGGATCTTGACCGCATCCTGATTGTGTACGGAGATGGTGCGGAAGAAGAAATACAAACTCTCCTTGCATGGGTTTCTGATGATGCCTGCATCTATTCTGAGCGATGCCCTGAACGCGGCAAACCACCAGAAGAGGCGTCGTGCATAGGAAGCGACTGCGCCGCTGAAGGTGCTGACCATGACTGATCTTGTGTGCGATGAATGCCAGAAAGCGTTTACTTCTGAAGAGGGTTTACAGCAACACCGCCAAGCGAAACATGAAGTGAAACGAGCCACTCCTCGTTCTAACCTTTCTTTCAAGAAGAAACATTTTGTCGCTGCCATCATCGTCGTTCTTCTTCTTGGCATCGTGTGGTGGGGATATGCTGCGGCGACAGGACCGGGAACGTATGACGCCTTTGCCCAATGCCTCACTGAGAAAGGCGCGACGTTTTATGGCGCTTTCTGGTGCCCGCACTGCCAGGACCAAAAGAAACAATTTGGGAAGTCGATGCGGCATGTTCAGTACGTTGAATGCTCGACGCCCGATGGCAGGGGGCAGATCGATGCCTGCAAGGAGAAAGACATCAGGGGCTATCCGACGTGGATTTTTGCTGATGGAAGCAGACTGACGGGCGCCATTCCTTTTGAGCAATTAAGCGAGAAGACTGGATGTCCAGTGCAGTGACGAAAAGAGAAGAAGGAAAAAGAAAAAAGAGCGACTTGTATGGTTGTGAAGGTTAGCGTTTTATCGCTTCTTCTTTTTTGCTTTTTTCACCATTCACACACCTCCTTTGCACGCCCGTGCTTCTTTTTACGTGTTGTCTATGGATATAAACATTTCTCTTTTTGAGAAAGCCCAGTTTTTTATTCAGAAGGAGGATGATAGGGAATTGTAATTCTGAGCTTGTCGTTTCTAAACTTGACGCGCATATTTTCTATATCTGCCTGAGAAGAAAGCTCAACATCCTTGACAAACAAGAGGCTGCTCTTTCTGCCGGTCACGTTCAATTTTCGCGGGAAGACCTGCAGCAAAATGTCTTTCTCTTTCACCTGCGGGAGATTCATGGCGATCAACATGCCTTCCGGCGTTTGAGAGATTTCGCAATATGGCTCTTGTGTCGTGCGCAGGCGGTCTCGCACGTTTCTGTGCAGAGAACGAAAACCTCTGCTCACCCGCTTCAGGAGCGTCGTGGCGTACTCTGGGGTGATGAGGTCTGTTGCAAGTCGTTCCTTTGAACCTCTTCTTTTAGATGAATTTCTCATGACTATGACGGTAGGAATGGAGCTCTTTGTCAACGAACCAGAGCTTCAACTCAGCTGCAGCATCCTGCTCGTCGGAGGATGCGTGAATGACGTTAATGACTGACTTGTTCTTTTCGTCTGCATGCGAGATGCTGACGTGAGCGTAGTCGCCGCGAATGGTGCCTGGCATGGCCTTTGCAGGTTCTGTGTCTCCCGTGATCTTACGGACAACGGCAATAGCATCCACACCCTCAACGGCAACCGCGACGACCGGGCCTTCAGTAACGTACTTGAGAAGATTATTGCGGACTTTTTCTCCACGGCGCTTGGTGATATCTTCAGTATAATGGCGTTGAGCAAAGGCGTTGTCTACCCAGAGCATTTTCATGCCGATGATCTTCAGGCCACAGCGCTCAAAACGAGAAAGACACTCTCCGATCAAACCGCGCTCTACGCCGTCCGGCTTGATCATGACGAACGTTCGCTGGAGTGCCATTTTATTGCGCCTTGATATAGTGTTTTGTCCACTTCAGACGGATTGCTTTTCTCCCCAGGACCAAAGCGTTTTTCTTGCATTTTGAGGAGCAGAAATTGAGGATTTTCCCGTCTTTCTTGACATACGTGATGCCTGTTCCCTGGGTGATTTGGTATCCACAAAAGCTGCAGCGCGCCATCTTACTTTTTCTTGCCTCTCTTTGGTTGGGTTAAGGAACGCGCTTCAATCTCTGTTTCTCTGAGAATAATGATGTCCCCATCCCGTATGGGGCCTTTGACGTTTCTTCTGAGCACTTTTCCCTTGTCTTTGCCGTCAAGCACTTTGACGCGGACTTGAATGATGCCTCCGCGAGTCCCTGTCCTGCCCACCACTTCTTCGACAACGCCGGGCACTGGTTCAGACGTTGGTCCTCGCCTGATCTCCTGTTTTTTTTGTTGCTGCTGTTGTGGGTTTGGCTTTGCCATTGTTTACTCTTTTAACTTTTTAACAATGTCCTTGATGACTTCTGCTGCATCACCTTCTTGGACAATCGCAATGGCACTCGTTCCAACGGATAACCCTGCTGCCGCGCCAAGCTCATCTTTGCTTGGAACTTGCACAAGAGGAATGTTTTTTTCGCTGCACAGGGGAGCCATGTGCATGATGACTTCCGGCGGATTGACGTCTTTTGCGATGATGACGAGTTTTGCAGCGCTGCGTTCTGCTGCCTTGGTCACTTCGTTAACACCCTTTCTGAGTTTTCCTGATTTCTTTGCCAGCTCAATAGCTTCATAGGCCAGTTTTGCGACATCTTGGGCTTCTGCCATTGGATCGAACCTCCAGTGTGATACTTGCATTACACGCAGAGGTCGCCTTTTAAAGGTTTTGGGTTGTTTTTAAACAGCGAAAGCATTACGAGTCAGATCAATCTTTTATTGTTCGTCTTTGTGGTAGATATCCAAGAAAACAATCTTTTCTTCCTCTTTGACAAACATGTAGGACAGCCTAAACGACTTCACATATACTTCTCTTGTTCCTTTTCTTCCATACCTCATGGGCTTTCCTATTTCTGGAGAGTTTATTCTTTTACGTGTTTGTTTCTTTATTTTCTCTTTCAGCGCACCGTCTTTTATTTTCTTGACTGCCTTCTCAAAGAGCGGATTATAGGCTATCCGTTAGACTTCCCGCCCCCTCATCGCCTTTCAAACGAGAATATAATACCACCACTATTCAATTGCGAGTCCACCTCTTTGGGGTTGCAACCTTTTTTCTACTTCTTTTAGATGCCGGTTTATTTCTTTCGTTGAAATCTCACCCAAAAATCGCTCTTCAAACAAACAGGCTACTTTCCTCCGAAGGCGGTATGTATTGGCATTCTGGGCATATGCCATCCATCCCTCCATGAAATCGTAGACATGGTCATAGCTAATCTTTTCTCTGTCGTAATCTTCGCATATTTCGTAGAATTTCCAATAAAATTTTCGAATATTCTTCTTCATTAGCTTATGGTGTGGAAAAATCTTCAGCCCTAAAAATTCAACGCCGTGGTGCAAAGGGGCTATCCGTGACTTTGTGGGATGATGCTCGAGAGAAAGGTTTTTCTGCAAGAAATAGCTTATTGCTCGAAAGTACCTCTCCAACTCTGTTTTTGAGCTATGTAAAATCACAAAATCATCAACATAACGAATGTAATACCTTGCTTTAAGTGTATATTTCACAAAATGATCTAATTGATTCAGATAGACGTTTGCAAAGAACTGAGACGTCAAATTGCCCAGAGGCATGCCTTTCCCCTCTTTAGTCGAATAATTGCTCAATATTTTCTGGATTAACCACATCACTCGCTTATCTTTAATCTTCTTTTTTACTATTTTCAACAGAATGGCGTGATCAACTTCCTCAAAATAATGCCGAACATCTGCTTTCAGAACATAGACTTTTGTAGTAAAATTTTGTGTAACTTTTCTCTTGAAGTGATCAAACCGCTCAACCGCTTTCAGCGTCCCTTTTCCAATTCTATTGGCGTACGAATCATAGATAAAGCTCTTCTCAAACAATGGTTCTATGACATTGCAAAGTGCATGATGCACAACCCTATCCCGAAAATCAGATTTGCTTATTTTTCTGGTCTTTGGATCTTTTAAAATAAACGTTTCCAACGGCTTCGGTTTGTATGAATGCAGAAACAGTTCTGTTCTCAGCAGAGAAAGATTACTTTTCAGCTCTCTTTCAAATTCAATAACATACAGTTTCAGGGTTTTCTTTTTCCTGGCACGCTTAAGCGCCAATTCCAAATTAGAGAGACTGCATACTTCCTTCCACAAATCGCGATATACAGCCATAAAAAAGTGTCTCAGCAACTGGGCTATTCCACGCAGACCGCTAAGGTCGCCGACGTTGCGATCGTTAGCATTGGAATTGGCGTTGTTGTTGAAGTTGCTACGCCAAGCGGCCCGCCCAATGAACCCTTCTCCTGCTTCCGCA
>CAZDTM010000046.1:0-6937 GCA_964508385.1 Candidatus Woesearchaeota archaeon
CTTCCCGCAAAGCAGCCGGTAGATTAGAATTGTAGAATAGTTCTCCCTGAATATCTTTCACAACTTGGACTATATGCTCAAGAGTAACTATCATGGTGTAGTTTCCCAGATACTGATGGAAAAAAGAATAAGTCTTAGTATTTAAATCTTTCTATTAATTACCACTCTCAAAAGGTAAAAATAGTTAACTCTAAGCTCCAACCCTTAAAAAGCACAAACCTTTTAAAAGCGGTTTAATAGTGTCATCCCACCATGCCAACCGCGTATGACATCGAGCCGACGCTTCTCATCCAAAAGACCGCAGAGCACCTAAAAAAGGAGCTAGAGCAGCCCCAATGGACGAAATTCGTCAAAACCTCCTCTGGCAAAGAGCGCCCGCCTGCCCAGCCAGACTGGTATTACTACCGTGCTGCTTCAGTCTTAAGAAAGATTTACAAACTGGGCCCAATAGGCACGAACAAGTTAAAGGTAAAATACGGCACGAAAAAGAACCGCGGTCACGCACCAGAACAGTTCAGGCCGGGCGCTGGCAAGATCATCCGTTCGATCATGCAGCAATTAGAAAAACAGGGTTATCTCAAGCAAGAAACCAAGGGCGCCCACAAAGGCCGCATCATCACGCCAAAAGGAAAAAAGCTCTTAGACACAATCGTCAGGCTCAAAGATGGAAAACAATCAAAACGAGGAACTGAACAAGGCGCTCCAGCTCCAGAAGCAAGTTGAAGCACTGGAAACGCTGATCAAAAAGTATCTCGACAAAAACGCAATAGCGCGATATGGCAACATAAAAGCAGCGCATCCAGAAAAGGCGATGCAGGTGCTCGCGGTTCTGGCGCAGCTGATTCAGCAAGGTCAAATCAAGCAGCCAATAAGCGATGATGAGTTCAAAGCCCTGCTCATGCAGCTAACACAAGAAAAAAAACAAACAAAGATAGCATTCAGGTAAATACCATGTCCATCAAAAGTCCAGCAAAAAAACAGCGATTGGCAAAACGCATGTCCCAGACAAAATGGGCTCCATTTTGGACCGTGCTTAAAATCTACGGCAAAGGCCGCCGCGTTCACCCTGGCCGTCACACGACAGTAAAGCGATCCTGGAGAAGAAAAAACACAAAGGTATAAACCATGGCAGAAGAAAAACTACCTGAGCCAAAGCAAGAACAACCCAAAGCAAAGGTTGACGTATTGAGACAGCTCACGATCCCTTTACGACGAGAGCTCTTGAAAGTCCCAAAATATGACAGGACAAAAAAAGCAGTAAAAGCTACTCGCAACTTCTTGCAGAAGCACATGAAGTCCACAGATGTCTTGTTAGGAGACTCTCTCAACAAAGAACTGCACAAGGGCGGCATGAAGAACCCCCCAACAAAGGTAAAAGTAAAGGTCTACAAATACCAAGACAAACTAATGGCAGATACAATCAACGCGCCGTTCAAGATGGAAACGAAAAAGGAAGAAAAGAAGGGAATCGCAGAAAAAGTGAAGGGTTTGATCAAGAAAGACAAGCCAGAAGAAAAGGCGTCCACAACAAAAGAGCAACCAGAAGAAAGGCAAAAGAAACAAACAAGCAAACCAAAGAAAGCAGCTGAACCAAAGAAGAAGGAAGCTGCCGCAAAGAAGAAATAGTCAAGTTCTTGAAAAGTTTTCGGAATTTTTGAGTGGGAATTTTAAAGAATTATGGAAAATTACAAAAAATAACGGCGACAACAAATTTTTAGGCGTTATTCAGCCAAGATTCTTATAGTTTCCCTTTGAACCTTCACAATCATTTCTTTTACTCTTTGGAGTTCCTTTAGATCTACGCTCGTCTCAACACCATATGTCGCAAGTTCTCTGTCCATCCGTATTGTGGGGCTCATTACGCTTTTCTCAACATCTAGTGTATCGAACTGGAGAACAAGGTCTTTATCAATTTCAATATTTTTCTCATCAATTAAGCTGAGAATTGCGCTTATCGTACATGATTGGTTTCTTGATTCATATCCAAACTTAGATAAAATTGCCAGAAAGCAGTGATAGATGGAATAAAATCCAACATTCAATGCCCAGTCGCGCTTGCCGATCCTTTCGAGAGTTTGGACAACGTCATAGTTATATTCTGATTTCTTGAGATGTTTTTTAGCTAATTCTAAATTGGGCTTTATTTTCATAAGTCTATTCTTATCACTTAGACACCATTTTAAATGTTTTTCAACTTGTGACATCTTTTGATTACCTCAACGTATTTTTCAGCACCATATGAAACAAGACAATCCGAAATCATATTGTAGAATATTTTGTCGTCTTTATTTAAATAAATGTCTTTTTCTGCAACATCCACATATCGTATTGGCTGTTCAATCAGTTGAGAGTTTCTTATTCCTGATTTAATTTTTCTTATTTTCCCTGAGTTTTTCTTGTCATAAACAAGTAGAACATCAATATCATTGAAAGTGCTGTTTCTGGCAGATGAACCAAAAACAAGACTGAAAGTGAGGTACTCCTCAAATTTCTTTAAATTGTGCAAAATCACACTTAACCATTTTGGAGCAGCAGTTTCTTCCAAAGTAAGCAGATATTCAATGAATTTTATCGCTATTTTACTTTCGTAATTAAATGAGAAATAAACAGAATTTCCAATTTCTTCTTTCTTCAATATAATCTTCTTGACCAAAGTACTGCACAACTTGTTTGCATGAGCGTGATTTATGTCAAGAACTTTGGCAAGTTGTCTGGAATTATATCTATCTCTAAAATGCTTGAATAAGTGTTTAGCTATCTGAATTTCAATCTTTGTAAATTGTATGTTGTTAACATCCATATGTATGCTCTTAACATACATCATATATAAACGTTTCGGTTTGATGGGGTGAAACAACGCATGTAGGCCGGTTTTCGAACTTTCTCACTAACGTTCGGATCCTTACTGAGTAACTAACATCGACTAGTAGCTGACTTTAACTTAACAGCACAGAAAAAAGAAACCCTTTTATAATCTCCGCTACAAAGAAGGGTAAAGAGCTCTATCGGCTCATAAGTGAATTCAGGGAGGAACAATGATATGTTAGATAATCACGATACTCTGCTCATTAAACGAGAAGCAGAAACATCGGAAAGATGCGGATATGTGCCAGAGAAAAGGCCGATAACTGAGTTAATGACGTATGGCATGGCAGTAATCAACAAGCCATCTGGTCCAACCAGTCATCAAGTAGCAGACGTAGTGAAGAAGATGTTAGGGGTATCAAGAGCAGGTCATAGTGGGACTCTAGAGTAAGTCAGAGAAATCCCCATGTAACTGGCGTGCTCCCCATAGCATTAGAAAAAGCGACACGCATCACGGAATTTCTTTTGCTTTCAGAAAAAGAGTATGTAGCATGGATGCACCTTCACAAAGAAGTAGAAGAAGAAAAGCTAAGAAGAACGCTCACAGAGTTTATTGGGGTGATCACTCAGCTTCCACCAAGAAAGTCAGCAGTCAAGCGGCAAGAGCGTCAAAGAAAGATAAGTCGAATCGACATTCTTGAAATCAGGAAAAAGGAGGTTCTTTTCTCAGCCAGATGTCAGGCTGGAACCTACATCAGAAAGTTGATCCATGATATGGGCCAGCGATTGGGCATTGGAGCTCACATGGCTCAGCTCATTAGAACAAAGGCGGGTCCATTTACCAACAAATCATGGCATACGCTCCAAGACCTGAAAGACGCCTATGAATTTTGCAAAGAAGGAGATGAAAAAGAAATCAGAAAGGTCATTCTTCCTTATGAGCGTGCAGTCGACAACATCAAAAAGGTCTGGGTGCTCGATTCAACAGTGAGCTCTCTGTGCCACGGCTCATCCCTCGGTGTCCCGGGGATCGCAAAAATAGAAAAAAACATTCTGCCACATGACAAAATTGCTCTCATGACATTGAAAAATGAATTGGTCAGCATTGGAGTGGCGCAACTCTCTTCGCAGGAGATGTTCCTCAACGCAAGGGGGTTGGCGGCAATTCCTTACAAGGTCTTCATGGAGCCAAACACATACAAAAATATATGACAGTCATTACCATCACAAAGGAAAGCGGAATTCCTTTAGTCGGGCATCTCGCATTCGGACTCATTTTTCGTGGAGCGTCAAATTTAGTGCAGGTTCGGGCGACAACCATCTGCAATCTAACCTGTCCTTTTTGTTCAACAGACGGCGGTCCAAACTCCACATCCCATAAAACACACTACGTTGTTGATCCAGACTATCTCTTAGAATGGATTACCCTGATGACAGCAGATCGCGGTCCGACGCACATCAATCTCGACTCTGTGGGAGAGCCGACAGCGTATCCTCACCTCGCCTATCTCATTTCTAAGCTGTCAGAAATGCCTCAAGTAGAGTTTATCTCCATGCAAACAAACGGCACCCTGCTCAGTAAAGAAAAAGTAAAAGAACTGGAGAAAGCGGGATTAAAAAGAATCAATCTTTCCATTCATGCGCTCAACATCGAACTCGCAAAGAAGCTCGCAGGCTCTTCTGCCTACAACATCAGCAACATTGTAGATCTTGCCAAAGACATCAGCAGCACAACCATAGATCTGCTCATTGCTCCAGTGTACCTTCCTGGAGTCAACGACAAAGACATACGAGACATTATTGCGTTGGGCAAACAAATAGGATGCAAGGTCGCCATTCAGAAGTATGAGGAATACAAGTACTCCAGAAAGATGGCAGATGTCAAAAAGCAAAACTTCTACAGGTTCTACCAGCAGCTCAAAGCATGGGAAAAAGAGTTTGATATGAAGCTGGTGTATAAAGCTGAAGACCTCAATGTCAGAAGAGCTCCAGCCATAAAACCAGTCATGAAGATTGGGGAACGCTGTAACGTCAAGGTGCTTGAAAGTGGCTGGATGGCGAACCAGATGCTGGCTGCCAACAAAAACAGGTGTATCACGATAGCCCAGTGCACTGCAAAAAAAGGGGACAAAGTCAATATCAAAATCACGGACAACAAAAACAACATCTATTTAGCAGAAAAACTTAAATAGAGAGCAGACAACAAAAACTCAACCTATTTGTACAAAAGAGGTGATTCAGAGATGATGAAAAAAAGTGTGCCGGCAGGCGGCATGACCAAGAAGCTCTTGAATCTTGGAGCCATCATCGCAATCATTTTAGGGATAGGAACAGCAATGGATGCAACATGGGCGACAAGCTCATGGTTACTCCTCGTCCTCATGGTGATTGGGTTGATAGCCGGATTCTACAGTTTTGCGGAAAAAGACGCGCACCACTTCTTGATCGGTGTCGTTGGGTTAATCTTAGCCCTCGCCGTGAGCAGCATTGCAACGCTCGACAAAATCGTTCCAAAGCTTGGAACCTTTATTCAGGCAACATTGGGAAATTTTGTCATTGTGCTTGGGATCGCTGCCATCGTGGTGTCAGTGAAAGCAATCTATGGGCTTCAAAAGTAAGCCCTTCTTTTTTCTTCAAGAACCTTTAAGAACGAACAAGTGAGAAAGGGATCCATGACCTACATTGCAAAAACGATAGCAGGCATAGAGAAGATTGCTGCAAAGGAAACAGGCGGAAAAATCATTGCGCCAAAAACAATCGAGCTGAAAGACCAGCCACAACAGCAGCGCACGATCACCACGATCTACGAAAAAGAGTTTGAATGCACGTTCTCAACGTTTGAAAACTTACAGGAGAAATTGCAAAAAGCGAGATTTCAAATCAAGGGCGCGTGCCAGATTGTATGCCATCGCGAAGGAGATCACGGTTTCAGAAGTGTCGACCTTGCTCAGGCGCTGAGTGAGCAGTTGAGAAAGCAGGGCATAACAACAGACTACAAAGATCCAGCGACAACAATCTATGTGGATATCCTGGATGATCACTGCTATGCAGGAAAGCTCATCGCAAAGGATCTCCAAAGAAGGCCATACCGTGTCAGGCACAACAACCAGTCAATTAACGCGTGCATTGCTGCAGCGATGGTGTTGATAGCAAAGCCAAAAAAAGAAGAGGTGATTCTAGATCCGCTCTGCAAGGATGCTGTTATTCCTATTGAAGCCTGGATGCAGGGCTACAAAAAAGTGCGCGCGTATGACGCGTCGCGCAACAACGTAAGAAACGCGGGCATCAACTGCAAGATGGCAAAAACAGACATCCAGCCGCAAGTCTACGACGCATCATGGCTAGAAACTCTCTTCAAAAAAGGGGAGATTGATCATCTCATCACCACGATTCATCTCTCAAACCAGACCAAAGACACATCGCATATGAAAGCATGTCTAGAAGGAGCAAAAAAGATAGTGAGTAAAAGCATAGTCCTCTGCGTCATCCTACCAGGACCAATCAAGGAAATGATGCCAAGAGAGTTCAAGCTCGTCAAGGAATATAACGTAAGCGTTGGAGATATGCGCTACAGCATCTTGCACTTCAAGAAAAAAAATTCTTAAAATGTTACTGAACGCCTAATTCTTTAAGGATTGCTGCTTCAAGTGTAGAAATAGAAAGTTTCAATTTTTCAGAGTTTGCGCAAGTTGTTCTGATGACTGCATACCTATATTTGGCGCGGCACCTCTGCGGCGGTTGTTGCCCCACGTACCACACGCACGCAGTCCTCGTAGTAAAGACCCCTGTCATCGCCATCCAACCCAGACCCCTTGCCAAGCCTACCGAACCACAGTTGGTTTGCTTCTCCTACGTCGACTGGAGGACGGATAAGAATGGCGTGGATACCTTCCTTGGATAAATTCTCTTGCAGGAACGCACCATACGCATTTGCAGCTTCACCAAAGAGGTATCGACCTACAGGATCGTGTGCAAGTTCATTGAAGGGGATTTCTAGTCTAGAAATACGCACGGCGCCTTCTAGTGTCAGATTCATCTCCTCTTGTGTAAGAAGGAAGGGTTTGTGATTGCGGTGGGCTGCTGTTGCTCTTTCTGCAGAAGCCAGTACTGGTGAACTCTCGGGGATATAGAC
>CAZDTM010000047.1:0-6857 GCA_964508385.1 Candidatus Woesearchaeota archaeon
GCAGGACTTAAGATCCTGTGGCTTAGTGCCTGCGAAGGTTCGAATCCTTCCTCCCGCAGTTATTCTCGCACATGAAAAAACAAAAACTTCCAACATCGGAGGAAGAGTGGAAAAAGAAGCTCACCCCGCAGCAGTTCCACGTCTTAAGGGAAAAAGGGACTGAAGCTCCGTTCACTGGCATCTATGCACATTCCACAAAAAAAGGAGTGTACGTTTGTGCCGGGTGTGGTTCCGAACTGTTCCCGTCAGACACGAAATTTGATTCTGGAACAGGGTGGCCAAGCTTCTGGGCGCCAACAAAGAAAGAAAACATCGAGCTCAAGCCAGACAACGGCGTTTTCATGAAACGCACTGAAGTTCTCTGCAAGCGGTGCAGTGGGCATCTTGGTCACGTCTTCAATGACGGTCCCCAGCCAACAGGCCAGCGATTTTGCATGAACTCTGCAGCTCTGCAGCTGAAGGAAAAGAAGAAGTAAACGAGACGTTTCACGTTAGGACATCGTTTCTTCTCGTAATGGAAATATTCCGGTTTTTTGAGAGAAAAGTATTTATAGTAGTTATACAATGTATAAACATATGACAGAATACGAAGGGACGATAAAAAAATGGGGGAACTCTTTCGGCATTCTTGTGCCGAGAGAGGTTATACAAGAAAGTAGACTCAAGGAAGATAGTCGTGTGAGGATCATTCTTCTTCCACGGGGAAAAATTGTGCGGGAAACCTTTGGCATGCTAAAGGGATTAAAGTTGACTGGACAGCAGGTGAAGGACAATGCACGGCGAGAGCTCTACTCTTAACAACCTATTTTTCTTTGATTCTTATGCCATTATTGAAGTAATAAGGGAAAATCCGGCCTATGCCGCCTACAAAGACGCCGCAGTGATAACGACAAAACTGAACCTTTTTGAGGTATTTCATGCTCTCTGCAGAAGTGCAGGGTATGAAGCTGCAAAAAAAGTGCTAGAAAAATACTGGAGATACATCCAAGAATATGATCAAGACGTAATAGAAAATGCAGCGCTCTACAAGCTAAGTAACAAAAAACAGCGAATGTCGATGACAGATTGCGTAGGATACGCCATTTCGCGCCAGTTAGGCATTCCTTTTTTGACTGGGGACAAGGAATTTGAGGGAAAAGAAAACGTCGAATTTGTGAAATAGAAGTTTTTTAAAGGGCCAAGAAAGCCTCATTCTCGATGCCCGGGTGGCTCAGTCAGTAGAGCACGCCCTTGGTAAAAGATTTACGGAGAATACGAAATCTTTTCGAAGAGGGCGAGGTCGTGGGTGCAATTCCCATCCCGGGCTTATTCTAGAGACGAGGTGAGAAAACAACAAAGGAAAGGCTGCTCTGGGATTCAAAAGAGCGGAATTTCTTCAAAAGAGGCGCCGCAATCTTTTTATACTAGTATTTTCTCCCGTGTCCCGCCCACAATGGGCTAAAATCGGGGGTGGACCGAAAATGGAACAGCTCATAAACATCACAGATCTGTTACTTGTTGAAATGAACAAGAGTAGCCAGATCTACCTCGCGCGACGCGAAGGAGAAGAAGATGACTCTGAAGATCCTCTTGGTGGCGGAGAAGGAGAGCCAGAAGAAGAACCAGAAGAGGACGAAGACGGAGAGGTCTAAGCCTCAGTCTCTCTTTCTTTTTTCCTAACCTTTAAATATTCTAACCAGCCCTCAGCATCATGCAAAAAAGAGGGCAATTATACATTCTTTCAGCACTGCTGATCGCCTTTGCACTCTTTATCATCATCTCTCCAACCAACATCGTCAAGCGCACAGTCACAGAAACCAATTTCTACGACATCGCAGAGAACTTTGACAAGGAAAGCGCCAGATTCCTCAACTACCTTCTCGACACCAACAGCGTTCATCTTGGAACAGACTTCCTTAACTTCACAGTTCTCTTCAGCTCCTATGCCAAAACCAAGAACCCAGATGTCGGCTTGGTCTTCACCTTCGTCAAGGACAACACGCTCTATCTCGGCAACTATGACAAAGCCAACGCAACATTTTCCCTGGAAGGAGACCCAGTCCAGTACACAGTGAGGGGTTGTTTTGCCGATATTGACGCTGAATTCTCTGTCGCAGGTTTTGACATCGCCCTCAGCAACGTTCCCCTGAGCACCTACAGCGACTGCGTGAAAGAGATCCCCATTACGCTTTCTCCGCCCTACACCCTGCGCCTCCTCATTGAAGACGTTGAGACCACAACAAACCTTAAAACCTCGCTCGAACCCAATCACCCAGACCTCATCATCGTAGCCAGAGAATCCTCAGGCACCATCAAGAAGGTCTTCCTCAAAGGAGAGTTTATCACACCATGAAGCAAGGCGTCAGCGAAATTGTGTCCTGGGTCATGCTCATAGGGTTGTCCATCGCCATCGGCATGCTCGTGTTGCAATGGTCAAAGCAGCAAACCGAGCAAACAGCAGAAAAACTCACCAAGGACGTCACGTCCAGTCTGCGTTGTGGAGAGGTATCCTTCAACGTAAAGTTTATTCCCGCAGCATCGCCTGTCTGCAGCCAAGTAGAAGTGGCCAACAAAGGGCTCCACACGATCAAAGAGCTCCAGATACGGGGACAAGCCGGCGGTCCGCGAGCCGTGCTCAATCTCCCGCCAGAGCAGTCACAAACTTTAAATATTCCGAACTTCACAACGAGCATAGCAAGCCCCGGAAGCAGCACCGAGTTCATCCCAATCATTGAGGGAAGCGCCGGCCTGGTTCCGTGCGCTGATCGAAAGTTGTCGGTAACGTGTTGAATCGCATGAAAAAAAGAGGAGCCTCGCCAGTGGTCATGACTGTTCTGCTTGTCGGAATGGTTGCTGTTGCCATGGGAATTGTTACCTTCTGGGGTACGGATTTGATTAAAGATACTCAATCAAAGGCTGGCGTTGCATCAGCGCAGCTCAGCTGCACCGGTGTCAAGCTTGATGTTTCCCCCGCAGGCAGTTCCATTAATGTGCAGAATGTAGGCAGCGACATCGCCGGCGTTCTTCTGGTGATTCATGGCAGCGGAAGCGCAGAACCCGTGCTCTTTTCCCAACCCATGAAGGCAGGAGACGTAAAAACCTTCCCGTACACAGGAGTTCCGGGTATTCCTAGTCCAGATCAAGTGGATGTTGTTGCCACCATGGGCGTTGGTATCAACAGGCCATGTACAAGTCAAAAAGAACAAATGAAACTGTAGGTGAAACCATGAAGATGCAGAAACAAGGGATTTCCCCCCTGATTGCAACCGTGTTGCTCATCGGATTTACTGTTGCTTTGGCTGCAGTCGTGATGACGTGGGGCCTTGATTACATTCGCGGCACGACGGAAAACGTTGGTGCAAAAACAGAGCAGGCGTTGAGCTGTGCAGGCGAGCTGAGTTTCGAAATTACGAATGTTGACTGCGCGACAAACAGCGTACAAATCCAGAACAACGGCGCGCTGAACATTGCAAACCTGACGATCAGGCTCTACAAAGGCGGAGACATTGCACCCACCATGGTGCAAGGAATTGGCAGCCTGGGCGTTAAAACCTACGATCTGAATGCACTCGCAAGCATCGTCCTCTCAGGAACAATAAAGGTAGACGCTGTTGCCACGATCATGGGAAGCAACAACAAGCCCATCCTCTGCAACAACCAGATTGAAGAGTACACGCTGCCTGCTGTATGTCCATGATGAATGCGCGTTCATCGCGGGGAGCGATCTGGGTTTCCGCAGTTCTCTTCATGGCGGTGAGCGTGGTCATCATTTCTCTTCTGTTAAGTGCTGCCCTGCCGCTGATTGAAAGCATGAAGCAGCGCAACATTCTTGCAGAGACAAAGCACCTCTTAACCGTCGTTGATGAAAGCATCAGAACAGTGGCGCGAGAAGGTCCTGGATCCCAGCGCGATGTGCACCTCACCATCGATGCAGGAAAGCTGATCATCAACCAAGACGACGACACCCTCCTCTGGGAGATGGTGGTGTCAGACAAGCTCATCGAACCAGGATATGTCATAACCGAAGGCCAGCTGCGCCTCTACCTCGCAACAACTCCCGTGAAAAACAAATACAAAATGAATATCACTCTTTCCTACGCTGATACCGTTGATCTTTTGCTTGACACCCAGTATCAAAATCCCTTCTTTGGCAAATACACTGCCATCATTGCGCACAACAGCAGCTACGCCACCTCTTCCACTGGCACGTCAATGCCGCAGGTGAAGGTAAAAATCCTGTAAACTCTGAGAATCTACTCTTTCAAGTATCCGCCCTTCTGTAAACTCCAGAACTTTTTGTACAGCCCCTGTTGTTTCAGCAGCTCATGGTGGTTCCCCATCTGGACGATCTCGCCATGGTCCAGCACGACAATCACGTCGGCTTTCATGACAGTAGACAGCCGGTGAGCGATGATGATCGTCGTTCTTCCTTTCATTAAGTTCTGCAAGTCCCGCTGAATCTCGTGTTCAGTCCTCGAGTCCAGGGAGGAAGTTGCCTCATCCAGCACCAGGATCTTCTTATTGGCCAGAATAGCCCTGGCAATGGACACTCGCTGTTTCTCCCCGCCGGAGAGCTTCACCCCCCTCTCGCCAACAATGGTCTGCTCCTTCCGCGGAAGGTTCTTCACGAACACGTCTAATTGCGCGAATTTCATTGCTCGCATCACTTCAGCGCGCGAAGCTCCTGGTTTTGAAAACGCGATATTGTGGTAGATAGTGTCATCAAACAACACACAGTCCTGCGGTACAATACTCAGTTCAGAGCGCAACGATTCTTGCTGGAACCTGCGAATATCCTTTCCATCAATCAGCACAGCACCCTCTTTGGGGTCATACAGGCGGTAGAGCAGTTTCACGAGCGTGGTTTTTCCGCATCCTGAGTACCCCACCAGCGCTATTTTCTGGTGTTGTCGAATCGCAAGGTGAAAGTTCCTGAACAGCATTCTTTTGTGGTAAGCAAACGTTATGTTTCTGAACTCAACAGAGCCTTCTGTAATCTTCAGCGGTTGCGAATGTGGCTGATCCTTAATCTCATTCTCAAAACGAGCATACTGGAACAAAGACTCAAAGTCAGCCATGGCGCGATAAAAGCCCCTCATTCCACCAACAAAGCCGAACATAGGATCGATCAGGTTCCCATACGCGGTAAAGATGAACACAAGCGTTCCTAAGCTCATCTCCCCATGGTAAAACCTGATGAAGGGAGTAAAGAGAATGCCCACAGTTCCCAGTCCGATAATCAGATGCTGTATGGAGCCCAACCAGCGAAAAAATTGCCAGTTCTTTCGATAAGCTTCCTGTGTCTCTCTGGTGAGGCGAGCAAACTTCTTTTTAATCAAGTCTTCTTTCCCAAAATACTTGATGGAATCAATGTTAGTAAAAAAATCGCTCACCTGCGCCTTTTCAATGTCTTCAGCAAGATTGGCGCGAATATTGAAAGGCTGCTGAATGCGCTGAACAACATAGCTGACTCCAATGAACAGCAAGACAGTCACAAAAACGACAAGCATAGACGTGCGGTCAAAAAACGAGAGCGACAGCCCTACCACCACGAGTTGGAACAGGAGTGGCGCGGCATTAAACGCAAGAACGTCCGTCATTCTTTCTACGGCGCTTCCACCACGCACAAGACGAGAGATCAGGGAGCCGGTTTTATGAGAGGTATGAAAGCCATGGGAGAGATGAAGGATATGGTTGAAGAATCTCACTTTCAAGTCACGGATCATCTTGACTTCCAGTGTATTCAAAAAATGTGATTCACACCATCGCGCAACAATGCGCAAGGCAAGTATTCCAGCGTATCCAAGCGCAATAGCGACCAGAATGTTCAGAAAAACCTGCGCCGTGAGAGTGTTGGCGACAAACTCCGTGCTTCGGTCTATGAGAACCCTGAACAGAAGTTTGTCCACTGTCTGGGCCGCTTCCACAATCAAGATGGAAAAGAAGAGAAGGGTAAAAACAACCCAGTACTTCTTCAGCAAAGTCCAATAAATACCAAGATTGTATCTCACATGAAGGCTGTTGTTACGATCAGATGCCATGGTCTCCACCCAAGTTACAAAAAGGCTTCAAGCTCATGAAGTACAATCAATCACCGCTTTCATTATCCTAATCTTCAGGGAGAAAACGAGATTATAAAGATTTGCAAGGAGGTTTGTGAGAGCGGGGGAGAAGACAGAAAGCCCACCATAACCCTTTTATACAAGAAAACAAGCAGAATCTAAGAATCCCGCTACAGATGAAAAAGAGGTTATGAAGGTGAATCCGTCCCAAAAAGAGCTTCCTCCAGTACCTACGCCAGAGGTCCTTTTTACGATCCGTCAAGACAGCACGATCCCCTCAATCCCACAGACGACGGACAAAAAGAAAATAGACTTCAAGTACCCACTGATTGAGCCGTATGCGTATGCCCATATCTACTGGGACTCTCAAAATAACGAGTTGGTCTACGACCTCGAGGAACCCCCGCTCTCAGACCAGGAAAAAAACATCCTTCACAACGTCGAGCGGGGCATTGAGGAGCTGATCAATATCTCGTTTATCAACGTCAACGACACCAGCACCATTATTGCGTATTTGGAAAAAAACATCAAAGTGCTTCTCGCAGAGATCGGGGTCAAAGTGACTGAGGAGCTGTTCATTAAGCTCATGTATTATGTCTACCGCGACTTTGTCGGCTTGAATGAGATTGAACCCCTCATGAAGGATTACTACATTGAGGACATCGAGTGCAACGGCGCAGACACGCCCCTTTACATTGTTCATAGAAAATTCAAGAATATCCGGACCAACATCATCTTCCCGACGATTGAGAAGTTAACAGGATTCGTGGAGAAGCTCGCGCAGAAATGTGGAAAGTATGTCTCCTACGCAAGTCC
>CAZDTM010000048.1:0-6805 GCA_964508385.1 Candidatus Woesearchaeota archaeon
CCAGCGCAATCCTAGACCATTCCTCGACAGAGCATTCAGGAGTGTCGCACAACTGCTTCAATTCGTCCAACGCTCTCAATTGCCCGTGCTGCATCTCAGTATCTCTCGGAGAAACGTGTTCAGCATCAGTCTCAGCAACATACAGCACGCAAAAATGTACTTGCCCGACAGCATCGGTCTCGTGATTGATGTACCCCAGAACAGATAATCGCACTGATCCAGGAATGTTCACTTCCTCTTGCAGCTCTCGCAACACGCTTTCGTGCAAAGGATTCTCCTGCCCGTTATCTTCTTGGTCGATATGTCCGCCAACACCCCAAGACCACTTTCCCTGCAATCGTTTTTCGTGATAGTGCGCGTCCTTCACCGCTCGTTGGTACGCAAAGACCCTCTTCAATCGATGATTCACAATAAGCACATAACCGATAGGCTGCTTAAACGCAGGATTGACCTCAGCATCTCCTCTCCTCATATACAAGAAATGGTCAAGAATTCGTTGTTGATAATTTTCAACTTCGGCTGAACGAAACCCTTCGAAATGAGCCGAACCAAAGAGTTTCTCGCGCGGAACAACCATGATCAATTGTTCATTCTTGTCCATGGGTGGGATGCAGGCGTCATTGTATTTAAAGATTGAGATGCAAGAAGGAGCAAAGGAGAAGGTGATCAGACAACCTTTAAATACCCTCTTCAACTGTTTGACATATGGACATCGCCGCAAAAAAGAAAGCAGGATACGGCATCATCATCGCCGCAGTCGTCCTGTTTGCTGTCCTCGGCATTATAAAGGCGCAAGTAGACAAGCAGTCTGCGTATCTCTGTGAAATTACGCATGAGACTCCCTCATTGAACATTGAGGACTGTCCTGCTCACGAAAGCAATATCTCGTGGCTGTTTGTCCTGTCTTTCGGTATGGTGTTTGTTTTTGCAGTGATTGGATTCTATTTCGCGCTGAACACGCCCAAGCAGGAGCAAAGAGCCAGCCAACCAGCCGACCTGTCCAAGCTTGACGAAGAAGAAAAAAAGATCTACACGCTTCTTTCGGCACACGAAGGCTCCATGTACCAAAGCGACCTCATTAAGGAAACGGGCCTTTCCAAGGTTTCCATCACTCGAGTTCTCGACAAGATGGAAAGCAGGAAAATTGTGGAAAGAAAGCGGCGCGGCATGGCAAATCTTGTCGTGTTGAAGTGAAACTAGTTTCTCGGTTAGATAGATAAGGTGTTTCAGAACAGAAAGTTCTCTATTGATCATCATGATCCGCGAAGGAGGATGAATCGTTATGGGATCACAGAAGAAAAACAAACCAAAAATGCTTGAAAAAAAGCTCAGCGAAGAAAGAACACCACAGTCACCAGAGAACCGCGTGGGTGAAAGAAAGATCATCACAGGCATTCTCATGATAGCTCTCGCATTAACGCTCTTTAATACGTACCTCATGACACAGGTGCAGGCAGCAGGAACAACAGGAACAAACGAAGAAAGCAAGGTTATTGGATCGCGCACCACCTCTTCCGTCATTCCAACAGGAGCTCCAAAAATCTATGGAAAGGAACTCGGCGTTAGTTTTGATGACGTCAGCGCGAGCAACCCAAGCAAAGCAGACGCGACAATTAGAAAGCTTGGCCAATTAGACACAACAATCCAACTCACACCGGAACAAAAGCAACGCTACATCAACATCTTGTTCAAGATGGACGGCGGCATCGCGTGTGAATACTGTTGCGGTGCCAAATCAGTGATCTTTGAGAACGGAGAGGCTGCATGCGGATGTGCTCACAGCTATGCGATGAGGGGCGTTACAAAGTACCTTCTCACTCAACATGCAGACGAGTTCACTGACGCAGAAATCCTAGAAGAAGTAGGGAAGTGGAAAACACTCTTTTTCCCAGGAATTCTGGAGCAGAAAGCAGCGGCCTTAAAGGAAAAGGGCATTGAATTCAACTATATCAACCTTGCCAGCAACAAGTATCGTGGTATAGAAAAGGGACAAGCGGGTGCTGGCAGCATGGTAGGAGGATGTTAACATGACGCAACAACACAACGAAGAAGAACGGCAAAAAGACAAGAAGGAGACACGATTCCTGTTGATACTCGCGGTTCTCCTGCTTGTCTTTTCTTTAGTGCAGACGTTTGAGATTAACGATCTGAAGCAAACGGCAAGCGTCAAGGGTGGGTCAGCAATGGTATCACCAAATGCCCCCCTCTCTGCACCAAAAGCAAGCGCCGGTAGCCAGCCATCAACAGCGATGGTGGGTGGGTGCTAGCATGGAAAGACTGGAAGGAAAGCCCGTTGTTGCCGCAGTAACAACGTTTGTAGGAAGTATTTATGTGGTGTGCGCTGCAGCAATCGCTGTCGCGCCAACACTATCTATGAAAATTGCTAATCTCTGGGTGCACGGACTAGATCTGACAAAAATAACTAAGACGCCGACATGGTCAGAAACATTTCTTGGTTTGATCACCATACTCATCGCTACCGCGTTGGCGTCGGCACTCTTTGTGAAAATATGGAATTCCTTTGCAAGGAAGGAGGAGTAAGATGAACACAAACATAATCTCAGTGGTGGTGGGGGTGATCGTAGTCATTTCCATCATTCAGTCCTTTCAAATTAATACGCTCAAGAAAGAGGTCGTGCCTGGAACAACAGGCGGCAGCCTCGACCAGCGAGGATGGACAGAGGACGAGAAGATGCAGTATGAGCATCATGGCACTCTCCCTACCCGCTTGCAAAAAGGTGGCCAACAAGCTCCTCAGACACAGATGGTTGGGGGATGTTAATATGAAAAAAAGCACCATTGTGGGAATCATAGCAGTGATTCTGCTCATCGCTGGAATTATCTTTGCAACAAGCACATCATCGAACGCAGAGACCGATCTCAGCAAGTTTGATGTTGACGCGATGAAGATCTACAAATCAGCAACGTGTGGATGCTGCACTCTTTACACGCAATACATGGAAAAAAAGAGCAATATTGACGTCGAGGCGCAAACAGTGCAGGACACGTCTTCAGTCAAAAAAGATTTTGGAGTACCAATGGAAATGGAGAGTTGCCACACGACAATGATTGGAGAGTATTTCGTTGAGGGCCACGTTCCTCTCGAAGCGATTGCAAAGCTTCTGGCAGAGAAGCCAGACATCGCAGGAATTGCCATGCCGGGTATGCCGATGGGATCGCCGGGAATGCCGGGCAGCAAGCAAGGACCATTCACAGTCTATGCTGTAAGCAAAGACGGCACATTCAAGGAATTCATGACGTTATAGGGAGAAAACAATGAGCTACAAACGCCTAATTGCGGTGCCTGTTCTGGTCAGCCTCCTTTCCGGACAGGTACTCGCTCATTGCCCGTTGTGCACGATAGGGGCGGCTGCAGCAGCAGGCGGGGCAGTCTGGCTTGGTGTCAGCAAGGCAGTTGTAGGTCTCTTCCTCGGAGCCTTTGCCGCATCCCTGGGATGGTGGATTTCAAGGCTGATCAAGAAGAAGTACATTCCTTTCCAGAGAACCCTGCTCATCGTCTTTTCATTCATCACAACAATCATCCCGCTCATACCCTTGTTCAAGAGCATCTACCCCCTGTACATTTCGATAGGAGGCGACTACGGATCTCTGTTGAACAGAACGTACATCATCAATCCATTTATCGTGACAAGCGTGCTTGGCGCGCTCCTCGTCTCAATGACGCCGTGGATGAGCAGCAGAATCACCATATGGCGAGAAGGAAAAACACTTCCGTTTCAGGGAGTCACCCTCACGCTGCTCTTATTAGTGGTGCTTGGAGTGGTGATTCAATTCGCATGGTAAGCAACACAAAAAAAGGGAGGTGAATGTCATGGACGCAGGAAAGAAAAAACGAAAAGGTGGATGCTGTTAAAAGAGGAGGTTAAAAACATGGAACCAGAAGTAGAAACATGGATCAAGAAAATTAAGAAAGTCAAAGGCGGGGAGGTAGACCTCTCTCGCGACGAAGACCTGAGTATTGCCCTCATGAATCTCATCAGTCTTGAGGAGCATTTCTACTTCACCGCCATGAAGACAGAAAATGCAAAATACTTGGAGATGTTGCGATCGGTGAGAGAAGTCAGGAAAAAACTGATGCAAAAGATCGTGACGCATCCTGAAGGAGAAGAGTGGTGCATCAGCAAGCACTTGCTCGCTACCAGCATGCGCCTGATGGAAGTGGGAACGAAAGAATTAGGAAAGGGGAAAACGCCAGAAGCGGAAATGTTCTTCCATCATGCCTTCGAGCTCTACTCGTTGTTCTTTGCCATTAATCTTAAGCTGGTCGACACACAACCTCTTCTTCAAAACAAGGAAGTGCAGCAGATTGCCGAGCACAAAGGCATCAAGCAAAGTTTTTCATCCCTCATCAAGAAAATAGTTGATTGCTGCAAGGAGTGGTGAAGATGGAAAAAGAGAACCTCCTCATCGCAGCGATTGTCATCTTTGTCATGCTCGCGCTCCTGTTCATCTTTTCACAGAGAGCATCAACAGAGACAACCGTTTCACAAAAAGACGGTGGTGGCACGTATGCAACGAAAACAAGTGAAGGAGAAGTCACGATCAAGCTGACGCCGCGGAAAGTGCAAAATGGCAAGCTCGAGGTTGATATCACGATGGATACGCATTCTGTGCCGCTGGACACCTTGGATTTGAAGAAGCTTATCACGCTTGAATACAACAGCCAGACCGCCCAACCAACATCTGCGCCCTCTTTGTCAGGTCATCACGCCTCAGGCACCATCATCTTTGATGTAGCCCAAGAACTCAGCACGTTTACAATCCTTATCAGGGGTGTACCGGATGTTGAAGTGCGAGAGGTAGTCTGGCCATGAAGTTTGGTCTTGCGCAGAAAGAGAAGATTGCATCATCCACAAGTACGCTTTCTGGCGTCATGAGTTTTCTCGGAGGATACCAGGTCTGCCACTCCGTCTGCTTAGCAATCGTGTCGCTTCTTTCACTCATAGGGATCACGTTAGTAGGCATGCCCCTGCTCTTCTTAACAAAAGTAGCAGTTCCTTTCTGGATTGCGGCTGTGATCCTGCTCGCCATCACAACACTGATGTACCTGAAGATGAGGTGTATTTCTCGCTATCTTCTTCTGTTGAATGCAGGAATCCTCATTGCCGGCGTTCCGTTTGCGCCATTCCAGCGCTATAGCCTTGCTTTGTGGGGTGTTGGTGGAAGCCTTGCTGTGGTTGGTCTGCTCCTGTTTATTCAAGAGAAGAGGAGAAAAAAGCAAGAAAAGTTTTTAACGACGCGGGAGCAAGAGAAGCAAAAGAAAACAGTGAAAAATCTTAAAAAAAGGAGGGAAAAATGAGAAAGAATGTAGGTAATGGCGACAGGATCATACGTTTCATTGGGGGGATTGTTCTGTTGTACATAGGGTACGGCCTTGCAGCAGGTGCTCTCAAATGGGTGTTACTCCTCCTAGGAGTGATTGGCGTTGTAGAAGGTCTGATAGGATACTGCGGGCTATATCAGCTCTTGAACATAAATACTGCAGCGGGAGAAAAGCCTAAAGAATGAGCGCGTATCAAGAGAAAACAACGCATAACCATAAGGAAAGCAGCAAGACAAACAGAAGCCATCATGGTTTCATGCTTGTCGGATGTATTCTCCTCATGGTGGTTGTTCTCGTGGCAACATCGTGGCTTGGTTTTAATCAAAGATACCTCTTCTGGGGAATTCTCGTTGCATGCTTGCTATCGCATGTGCTGATGATGAGAATGCATCAGAAGGATGGCAAGCAAGAGAAAGGGGGCTTTTATTGAAGCAGAAAAGTTTATGAAGAAGAACCGTAGGGGAGAAGCAGAATGACAAAAGAAATTATGTACGGTATGAAGAAAACAGTGCCCTATACTTTTGAAGTGGCTGTGGAAAAAGTGAGGGAAGCGTTGCAAAAAGAAGGCTTTGGGGTGCTAACAGAAATCGACGTCAAGGCAACACTAAAGAAAAAGCTCAATGTTGATTTTAAGAAGTACCTCATCCTCGGTGCCTGCAACCCGCCATTCGCCTACAAGGCGCTGACCGCGGAAGAAGACATCGGGTTGATGCTGCCCTGCAACACGATTGTCTACGAAGACGGAGACAGCGTCGTTGTTGCTGCGATCAAGCCAACTATCGCCATGCAATCGACGAACAATCAAGCACTCAGAGGTATTGCAGAACAGGTGGAAGAAAAGCTGGGAAAAATCCTCCAGAGTCTGTAAGCAGGGCACGATCTCAAAAAAACAGATTCTGTGAGTTTTTTGCCTGATACTTTTTTCCGAAACATTTATATGTATAAGTCTATATAATAAGTAGTATAATTTAATATACTTGGTGAGACTATGCAAGAAATAATCCATTACCCCAACTTGAAAACAATGCTCATGGTAGAGAAAGTCCTAAAAGACGCAGAAACAACCCTTACCAGAGAAGAAATAAAAGAACGACTACCCACACAAATTATGCACCAAACTTTAAACGTCATTCTTGAATACATGGAGCAACGAGGATTAATTCTTGATGGGCACAAAGGCGTTCTTTGGGCACATAATGACAGCCCAAAACTTAGAGAAGCAATGAGCCAAGGAACAGAAATATGACGTTTAGAGGAAAAGAAGTAAGAGTTGTTTTATCAGTAGAAGCTACCGAAGAGTACAATGAGTTAAACAGGATCGTTGGTGACGAACTGCAACGGGGAGTAACCTCTTCCGTTCATCAATCCATTTTCAGATCAATAGAGCGAGTTAAAGGATGGCTAAAAGAAAACCCTTTTGTAGGTGACCAAGTGAAGAGGGGACAAATGCCAGACTACTAC
>CAZDTM010000049.1:0-6692 GCA_964508385.1 Candidatus Woesearchaeota archaeon
TTGAAACTTCAGGGGTATTGGTGTTTGAACGCGGAAGCTGTCGATGAAGTATACTCTTATTTAACTGATGGATTGTCTGTGCGTTTTGCGAAACAGAACGAAACGATTCCTAATTTTGAAGTCAAATTTGCCCTCAAAGAACGCGATAAGGAAGCGCTACGAGATGTCTTAACGGTCATTACTTCTGGTGGCGAATTGAGGATTTCCTCCTTAGAACGACAAATTGCGTTTAAGCGTTATTTTCTCATGTCAGAAAAATATCTTGAAGACGCTACTCATTTAGAGGAAGTCTTTAAAAAGAATCTTGACCTACGAAAGATAGATGAGTACAAAAAAATGCTTTACCATGAAACCGCTTCAACCAGGACGCACACGACAAGAAGATAGGCTGAATTTTGTACGTTACTGGGCAGAATATGTGAGGACTCATGAAGATACAGATTGGAGCCGGCAACAGAACGTCTTGATTAATAGCCAGCTGCAAAGCGCCAAAACACAACCTCTTTCTAAACAAGCTTACTTGAAGATGAAAGAAAAAGGGAAGAGTTTGTAAAGGATATGAAGAACAGAAAGTAGCGTAAATCCTCTGAAAAAAGAACAGAAACGTTTATATACTCTATATTAATACCTTGTATATATGGTCCAAGCAATCGTATGTATCTCGGAAAAAGCAAATAGAGTCCTCAATGTAGTCAAAGCAAAGTATGGCCTGAGAACAAAATCAGAAGCTATTGATGTTATGGCGTGCCAATACGGAGAAACGATGTTAGAACCAGAATTACGGCCAGAGTATATTGAGAAAGCATTCCAGATAAAAGGGCAGCGAGCTATTCGTGTAGGCGACGTAAAAAACCTTCGCAAGAGGCATGAGGCGTAATGTATGTTCTGGCCATCAAACCAGACGTCGATCGTGTTCTGAATAAACTCGCAAAAAAGAACAAGAAACAGTATGAGATTGTTCTCAAGAAAGTAGAAGAGGTTCTTCAGAATCCACAGCACTACAAGAATTTACGTGCTCCTTTGCAAGACTGGAAAAGGGTTCATATTGACAAAAGTTTTGTCCTTCTTTTTTCTGTAGATGAAAACACAAAAACAGTGACTTTAGAAGACTACGACCATCATGATCGAATTTACAGAGTATAATTTAGCCATTTCTTCGCAATAATCCACAGCATTCACTAACTTTTTTGATAATATTCAGAATATCCTTTTTCTTCGATCTGCATGACCAGCTCTCGTCCACCTTCCTTTACGATTTTCCCATCAACTAAGATAGAAAGCTTATCGACGGCGAGGTACTTTAAAATACGGTCATAATGCGTGATGATTAAACATCCTACCTCTTGTTGTTTTTGCATGACGTCGATGGCCTGTGCGATGACTTTTAATGCATCCACGTCGGTTCCACTGTCGCATTCGTCTAGGATTGCGTAACTTGGTTCAAGCACCAGCATTTGCAAAATTTCTGCTCGTTTCTTTTCTCCTCCAGAAAACCCGTCGTTGAGATAGCGCCGGCTGAAGCCTGGATCCATCTGAAGAAGCTGCATCTTTTCCTTGAGCATGTTGTGAAATTCCAGCACTCCTAGACTGCTGCCTTTGATCGTATTCAGGGCTGTTCGCAAGAAGTTGCTGATGGTGACTCCAGCAATTTCTCGCGGATATTGGAAGGACATGAAAAGGCCGCGCTTTGCTCGTTCGTTTGGGGCAAGAGAGGTGATGTCCTCTTCGTCAAGAAGAATCTTTCCCGCAGTGATCTTGTACTTCGGATTGCCCATCAGCACCTGCGCCAAGCATGACTTGCCGGCGCCGTTTGGCCCCATCAAAGCGTGGACTGTTCCTCGGTTGATATCCAAGCTTATTCCTTTCAGTATTTCTTTTCCTTCTACTGTGACGTGGAGGTTTCTGATTTCAAGCTTTTTCATGGCGTTTCTCCAGCTGCGTCACTGCACCAAGTACTGCACGTAAACAGAGAAGACCGCATTTGATTCGCACTGGCCCGAGATGGATGCCGAGGAGCTTCATGACGGTCTCTTTGTCCATCTTTTGTACTTCAGCGAGAGTCTTTCCTTTCAGCTGGTCGGTCAACATGGATATTGCAGCCATGCTAATGGCGCATCCTGCTCCGGTGAACGCGGCTGCGTCAACCCTGTTTTTAGTGACTGTAAGGGAGAGTTCGATGGCGTCTCCACACATAGGATTCACTTCGCGGTACATGACTGTCGGAAAGGGAAGCCTGCCGAAATTATGCGGGCGCTTGTAGTGATCGAGGATGTTCTCTCTGTAAAGGTGGTCTTCTGCTCCTTCCCCCATCCACGCGGGATCAAGACTTTCTTCTTTCATTCTGAAAAGACCTTCCTTACTTTTTTCAGCGCGTTGATGAACACATCAATCTCTTCTTCAGTGTTATAGAAAGCGCAAGAAACTCGACACACTGCAGGAACCTTCAGGACTTGCGTCACCAGAGGCATGGCGCAGAGATGACCAGCACGAATAGCAATGCCTTCTGCATCCAGGAATGCCGCCACATCATGCGGGTGCACGTTGTTGAGCGTGAAGGAAATAATGCTGCTTCTCTTCTTTGCAGATGCTGGGCCGTAAATGGTGATTCCAGGAACTTTTCGCAGTTTTTTAAGGGCATCTGAGGTTATGTTTTTCTCCTGTTCACTAATCTGCTGCATACCAATTGAGGTAAGATACTCTACTGCCATCCCCAACCCTATGGCTTCGGCAATGGGAGGTGTACCGGCTTCAAACTTCCAGGGGACGTCATTCCACGTCGCATGATCGTAGGACACTTCCCTAATCATCTCTCCACCATACAGAAACGGCGGAAGATTGTTCAGGGCTTTCTTCTTTCCGTAGAGAACGCCGATTCCGGTTGGACCTGCCATCTTGTGCCCTGAAAAACAGAGGAAATCGCAGTCCAGCTTCTTCACATCAACAGGAAGATGCATCATTGCTTGCGCTCCGTCTATGACGATAACCGCTCCTTGTTGATGAGCAAGACGCGCAAGAGCGGCGATGTCGTTGATAGTTCCCAGGACGTTTGAGACGTAGGAGCAGGCTACGATCTTTGTTTTCTTGGTTATTTTCTGCTGGGCTTCTTCCATGTCAAGGCACCCATCCTCTATCAGAGAGATGTACTTAAGCACGAGCTGCTTTTCTTTTGCGATTTGCTGCCAGGGGACAAGGTTGCTGTGGTGCTCCATTTTTGTGAGAACGATCTCGTCGCCAGGCTTGAGATTTTTTGTTAATGAAGACGCGAGCAGGTTGATGGACTCTGTTGTTCCCCGCGTGAAAACAATCTCTTCTGCTGATGCATTGATGAACCTCGCAATCTTATGTCTGGCCTGCTCGTATTCCTCGGTTGCCCTTTCCCCGGCTGTGTGGAGTGCACGGTGAACGTTTGCTTTGTACACATGATAGTACTCATTCATCTTGTCGAGCACTGTCTGCGGAGTGAGGGTGGTTGCGGCGCTGTCTAAGTATATGAGCGGCTTTTTCTGCACCTTTATTGCGAGCATGGGAAAATCTGCTCTCTTCTTCTTGAGGCTCATGTACGCTTTTTCTCCTGAAGCAGCAGCCGTGAAATTTCCTGTTTGATCTCTTGCTCTTGCATCTTTTCTACAACTGGATTGAGAAAACCAGCGATCACAACGTCCTTTGCTGCATCTTCGTTCATGCCGCGGCTCATGAGGTAGAAAATATCTTCCTCATCAAGATGGGTGATGGTGGCGCCGTGCTTGCATTGCACTTCGTTGTTATGAATCTCCAAGATAGGAAGCGCGTCGACGTGCGCAGTCTTGCTTAAGAGAAGAGCGTCTGCATGCTGGTGGCCTTTGCAGCCTGCCATGTCCTTGTTAATGCGCACGAGTCCCCTGACAATGGCGCGCGCGTTTTCATTAAGGGCTAGTCGGGTATGCATGTCTGACATCGTGTGTGGTGCTGCGTGGATGGTGTTTGTGTACACATCAAAAAGCTGGTCTTTCGTTCCCACCATCATGCCTTGGTGCGTGCTCTCTGCCCCTTCCTCAGTTAGTGTTGTCTGAGTGAGCACCTGCGTAACGTTTCCACCGATTCTGCAGTCGATCCATCTGAGCATACCATGACTGGCGACTGTCGCCTTTCTTTGTGAAAAGGTGTATCCAGAACTTTTTCCTTGCTGGAGCGATTGATACTCCAGGTGCGCCCCTTTTTCCACTACGATCACTATCTTCTGACTGTGAAGCTGTTGCTGAGACGCTTTTTCAAACCAGGTTTTCTCTTTGATAACGGCGTTGCTTCCTTCTTCTGCAACAATGAAGATGTACTCTAAATGCGGGGCTGTGAAAAGAGTTCTCGTGAGCTCTATCGGCTCTGCAACGTGTTTGTCTTTTGGTATTCTGATGAAAAGGCCTGCGTTCGACCACGCAGCGTGATAGCTCATGATCTTGTTCTCTCCTTCTGTATCAGCAAAAACATAGCGCCTGAGCAACGTTTCGTTTTTCTTTATGGCCTCTTTCCATGACAGGATCTGAATATCCTTCTGCGCCGCCACTTGTGTTACCTTGTTTAGACGTTGGGGGTCATCCTTCAACTCCAATGAGGAGAGGTCGACAATGAGCCCCTTTCCGTATTTGAAGACTGGCGGTGATAGTTTGGCGCAACACCTGTATGCTTCCAGACGGTATGCTGCTAGCCATGCCGGTTCTTCTTGCTCTTGCGAGAGCTTCCTGATTCTTTCTTCTGCGTCCATTTTTTATCCGACGGCCCCTTCCATTTCAAATTCAATCAGCTTGTTCAATTCGACAGCGTACTCTAGTGGGAGCTGCTTTACTATTGGCTCGATGAAACCGCTTACCACCATTTGCACTGCCTGCTCTTGCGATAAGCCGCGGCTCATGAGATAAAAAATGTCTTCGTCTCTGATCTTGCCTACTGATGCTTCATGTGCAATATTAACTACGTTTGTGTCCACCTTCATTAGAGGATACGTTTTGGAGACTGATGCGTTATCAATGAGCAAGGCATCGCACGCAACACTCGATTTGGTGTGCTCTGCGTTCTTGGTCACGTGCACCAGTCCACGATACGTAGAAATGCCGCCTCCTTTGCTAATGCTCTTGGCGCGGATCGTTGAGGTGGTGTGCGGGGCCGCGTGAATCACTTTTGCGCCAGTATCTTGGTGCTGGCCGGCACCCGCGAAGGCAATACCAAGGCTATGGGATGACGCATGCTCTCCCACCAACACGGAAGAAGGATAGAGCATGGTTGTGCAGGAACCGTTATTGCCATTCAACCACTCTATGATGCCGTGCGCTTCGACGATGGCGCGCTTGGTGTTGAGGTTGTAGGTGTTTTTGCTCCAGTTCTCGATGCTGCTGTAGCGGACGCGCGCTCCTTCTAGGACAATGATTTCGACGCAACCGGCATGTAGACTGCCCTCAGAGTATAACGGTGAAGAGCAGCCTTCAATGTATTGCACTTCACTGTTCTTATCCGCGATAATAAGGGTGTGCTCAAATTGTCCGCCGCGTTCTGCGTTCATACGGAAGTAAGCCTGTAAAGGAATCTTTACTTTAATATTCGGTGGAATGTAAATGAACGTACCACCAGACCAAATTGCGGCGTGGAGCATGATAAGCTTGTGATCATTCACTGGAATACAGCTTGTCATGAAATATTTCTTAACGAGATCAGGATGCTTCTGGAGCGCCACATCCATGTTTTCGAAAATGACGCCCTGTTCTTCGAGATCTTTTCTGATATTGTGGTATGCCATCTCTGAATCGAATTGGAAACCAGCACCGCCTAAGGAATTACGTTCTGCTTCTGGAATGCCAATGCGCTCTGCGGTTTTTCTGATTTCCTCTGGAAGATCCTCCCAACGCCGTGTTTCTTTCATGCCTGGTTTCACGTAGTAAATGATACTGTTCAGATCGAGATTGCCAAGCTCTGGACCCCATGTTGGCATGGAGGTTTTCAGAAACAGCCCGTATCCTTGCAAGCGCTTTTGCAGCATCCAGTCGGGCTCATCCTTAGAACGAGAGATGTATCTCACTAATTCTTCACTGAGGCCCGGTTGAGCGACAAACTCATTCTGAACAAGAGCTGCCTGATCGTACCGCGACCGATCAACTGCAAAGTTTTTGACGTCCATCTTCGGTGATTTGAAAACAGGTGGTGATGCCAGGATAGCACTGCTGAGGAATCTTAGAGTATTTCTTGTGAACCCTACAGAGAATTCCGGCGCCGCGCACAAGACGAAGAAGGCGCTGAATTTCTCTGACAAAGGAGGAGGTGTCTGTGATTGACGTTGCTGCCTTGTTGATTTCCCCCATTATGCTTTGATCAAATTCTACGCTGTTTCCTCGTTTTCTGCTGATGTACTGACTGATGGCTGCTTCTTCGGTGTGAAGGAGCTTGGCAATTGCCTTCTGTTTCAGGCCTTGTTCCTTCATGCTGGCTGCCAGTGCTCTTTTGAGGCTTGGGATGATGTAATGAACCTCGATTTCTTGCGGCTGGAGGAGTTTTGCCATGCAAAGTTTACAATTGTTAAGATTTATAAAGATGCTGGTTGGGTTCCGGACACTACACACACCCAAGAGAAGAGAAAAGCTTATATACGGATCAAGAATAGTATGTTTGTCGTGCGCAATAAAAACCTGTACACAATCTTTTGTATTTTTCTCATCTATTTTTCCATTGTTATA
>CAZDTM010000050.1:0-6574 GCA_964508385.1 Candidatus Woesearchaeota archaeon
CGCAGCAGTTTATCAACACGTTGAAAGAATATTTGGAAGATCCTGATTTATTGCTTCTTACCTGAGGATGCTATGAAACTTATTTCGTGGAACGTCAATGGTATCCGTGCCGCATTGAAAAATGGATTTGTGAAGTTTGCCGAACAGCATCATCCTGACATTTTGTGCATTCAAGAAACCAAGATTCACGATGACCACATTGAGAAGATTCTTTTGCATTTAGACGGGTATCACTTTTACTGGAATTCTGCGGACAAACGAGGGTACAGTGGAGTAGCTACGTTCACAAAAATGAAACCCCTGAGTGTGCAGAAAGGGATCGGCATGCCTGAACATGACAAAGAAGGAAGGGTACTCGTGCTTGAATATGAACAATTCTACCTCGTTAATGTTTATACTCCTAATTCCCAGCGCGGATTGCTGCGTTTGAAGTATCGTTGCCAATGGAATCGGGCGTTCCAAGCTTTTGTGAAGAAACTCGAGAAGAAAAAACCGATTGTGATCTGCGGAGATTTGAATGTAGCGCATATGGAGATTGACTTGAAGAACCCGACGCAAAATAGAAAAAATGCCGGATTCACCGACGAAGAACGGACTGATTTCACAGCGCTTCTTCGTGCAGGCTTTCTTGATACCTTCAGAGAGTTTGAAAAAGGACCTGGGCATTACACGTGGTGGAGCTACATGTTCAATGCCCGCGCGAGGAACATTGGGTGGAGAATCGATTACTTCTTGATTTCACCATCCTTACGCAAGCACTTAAAGAAAGCTGAAATTCATTCTCGGGTGCATGGCTCTGATCATTGCCCTGTTAGTATTGAGCTTGATTTTTGATTACGGCCAGCTTAAGACAAGAAGCAGAATGTTTATGAGATAGATTCCATTGCACACCAGACAGTAGTTTTTCATTTTGACGTAGGAGAGGTATGCCAGGTAGACAGAGAAGAGCAGGGATGGCGTCGTGAAATAGACCAGGTATGCGCTGTAGACAGTGAATGACACTACAAGAACAAAGGCGTAAAAGCCCAACCCGAGGAGCGAATTGGGAACCCCGAACACGTGACCGTATGGACTGGAAAACGCCTTGGTGCAGGATACATGATCGTTGATGTCGCATACTGCTCTGTATGACCCTGCTGTTGACATTTTTCGCTCCACCTTCAATGCGTAGAGAGAAAGCAGGGCTCCTACAACAGCGACTATTTGAAATGCTGTGAGCATACGCTTTTAAAACCGGGTGGCTATAAAAACATTGGGGTGGGTCTCTCTATCGTGTCTAATAGCACAGATTTTGCTCATGGTTTTACTTTTTGAAAGAGAGAGTTTAATGACGGGGGAGTTGTGAGACGTTTTCTTCAACGTCTTCTTCAGTTATGAAGTATTTCATTTGACCATTTTCTTTAATTTTGGATAAATCATTTTTGTGAAATCTATGACTTTTTCTGCATATTCTTTATCAAACCGGCTTCCATAATATAATATCCCGTTTCTAAAATACCTTAGCTTATCTGCAAAATTAATTTCTTTCTCACTGAAACCAAGATTTGCCATAAAAGAAACCTCTGCTTCATGAGCACCTTGGCCGCCACATGAATATCCCTCAAGAAAAAGTTTTGCTCTAATCAGAAACATTATTATGTCATAACCAGACTCAAGATAATCGTTGGCATTATCGTCTCTGATGCCTATCTTTTCTATCTTCTCATTTAGCGATGAAAGTTTTCTTTCTGCTTCAATAATCAGATTGTACGCTCTTTGTTTGTCTTTTTTGATAACTTTCACAATTCCTTCACGAATATACTCTTCAAACTGCATCATAGTTCGACTCCGCCGCTTAAGAGAATTCCGTTGAGGATATTGTTTTTTAGATGTTCGTGTATTTTTTTCCATGAGCCATAAAAATTGACATTTATTTTTCTGTTTAAGATTTTTTCATATTTTTCAAGTTCAAGCAGTTTATCCTTTCTTTCTATGATCGCAATATCTATATCAGATGTGTTTGTGTCTTCTCCCCTGGAGAAGCTCCCGAATAAAATAATTGTTCCTCCAGGCAGTGTGCTTTCCAGATAATCAGAAAGTCCGGACAGATACATCTTTTTCAGGTTTTCAACTCTCTTAAGCTCAATTGCTCTTTTTTCATCCCTGTTAAAGGATATGAAGTTTATTGTTTTTGTTTTTTCAATTTTAATGAAGTTGCTTTCTTTTAGCTTTTTTATAGAGTTAGAAACTGCGGTCGGAGAAACTTTTAGCATCTTGGCTATTTCTCTCTGGCTTAGTTTTTCTCCTGCTTTTAGGCAGAGCAAAGAAAAAATATTTTGCTCCAATGTAGTAAAGTTAAGTTTATATGTGTCCATTTTAGTTTATATATGTAAAGTTAACTTTATATAGCTTTCGCTTTATGCCCGCAGGAACCCAATGGGGAAAAACAGGGATCGAAACGGCTGGCGGCATTTTCATTTGACTTTTCCCTTCTTTGGCTTTGCGTCTGACAAACGTCTGTTTTATGCTCTGCTCGTAGTAGTCATAGTAACTGTGCTTCGTCCGGTGTTGAGAAAGATATAAAACTGCTAAAATTTAATTGTACTGCATGGCTCTCAGCAAGGATGATCCTCTTTATCTGCAGATTGTACGAGCAGTAGCAGAGAGCGAACCACTTCGTGTTGGAGAGGTGCAAAGAATCCTTAATCGTTACACCGGCTCCCCAGTCATCTTGCGCAGTTGGCTGGAAGAGATTGCTGAAGAGCATAATCCCTGGAAAGCCACCGCCAACATGCGTTTGGCACAAGCCATCTTCCGTACACCGCGGGAAATGAAGGGGGGCGGACAAATTCACGGCGTTTCTCTTGGCGGACAAAAACTCACTGACCAGTACTTCGTCTTCCGTGCGATTAATGACCCTGTTAAATCTGCTGTGCTGGGATCGCAAGCCGCAACAAAAATTCTTCAAAGCTTTGGAACCAGAGAGCAGCTTGCTCCTTTTTCTTCTAAGGGAAGAAAGAAAATCGAGAAAGAGCGTGCAGAACTAGGAACGAGGGCTCTTCGTGACCTGACACCAACGCTTGATGAGATTCTTCAGGATCCGCGCAGAGTTCGGGACGTTCAAGGACGGCATGACCGCCTTAAGGTGTTGGCGATTTTAGGCCTTGACAAGGCATTGCGCGCGCGAATGTGTTCTCTTGATGCGTTGATTTATGGCAACCAGGCGTTGGTTGATCCTTCAAGTCCAACCTACCTTCTTGCTGCTGACCCTGGGGGTATGCTCTTCGGTTGGTTGCGCTCGCAGAGAGACCATCTGCCGCCTGAGCTTCGCGATGTCTACACCTCACTCACAAGCCCGCATACGCAGCTCTCAGAAGAAGAGGTTCGACGAGGGACTGCCGCCCTCTTTGTCTACGCCGCACTTCATCGGCCGATCAATCGCGACGCCATCCTTGCAGGCCATATTAAAGATCTCAATTACTTCATTGACCTTGCAAAGAAGAATCCAGATCATCCTTTTATCAAGAAATATGGCGTGCCTGATCTGGCGCCTCTTCGCCCCATTCTTCAGCGCAAGGAGATTACTCTTTTTGATGCGTTGCAGGTTCTTGATATTCCGCAGATTGATATGGCACGGAAAATGGAGAATGGAAAATATTATCGCACAGATCAAAAAGCAGTGGACGCCGCAGCTGAACGGCTTCAATGGCTCTTCCTTGATGGAGGCACGTGGCGTGAAGACTCTCTTGGAGCCTCTCTTCCTTCTCAACGTTTGAAGACGACGCTGTCGGCAGCGGTCCTTGGCCAAGAAGATTTTGCTGCGGTGAGAAACTGGTTGCGTCTTCATACACTTTCGCGCTCAGACCACGATCTCTTTCGGTCCCAGCCTATTCAGGACTTTGCTGGCGTTATTGACAGCCTTGTTGTTGTTCAGCGAAAGATGCAGTATCTCGATGAGCGTCTTCGAGAGTTAGGAACGCCGGTCGATGAGCACCTGATAAACGCAGAGCATTTTCTTCCCACGCTGAGAAACAATTCATTCCGTGCTTCAACAGTGAGACGAGTTGAGAGATTTGAGGAAAAGTATGGTCTCACGCTCGATGACTTTGTTGCGCGATGTGAAGAGGTACTTAGGTATGAACAAATATGGCAAGGGCGACGAGAAAAAGTTGCGTTGCTTAAGAAATACGGCCTTTTTGACGATCGCGCGGACAGGGGGCTTGCAGACTTAGTTGGGCGGGCTCGTTCTTTCTTACCGGTGAGCGAGATTCAGGAAGATATTGAGATCGCAAGATGGGTGGCTTTGCATCCTCTTCGCGTTCACGTTCACCCTGAGTGGTGCATCACTCCAGAAAAAAAGTACGTGGCGCAGGTTACTGCCACCAGACTCGTTGAGGCCCGCGGCGTTGCTCGTGAGCTCAGGCGCATCGAAACGGCTTACAGAAACAAGCCAAAGTTCATTCCTCACTTGGTTAATCTGCGCCGTGAGTTGCGTGGCGAAGAAGGGAATCTTCTTCATTACTTTCGGCTTGGAGCAAACGATTTCCCGTCGAATGGAACAAATGGAAATGACGAAAAACCGGGATGGTTTGGCGTTCGTTCTGATCTGTATGACGCGTTTGAACGTCCCCCCGTGCGACAACAACTCGCTCAGGAAGCAGTCATTTTAGTTCCAGAGCATCTTAAGAGGCATTTGGACAATCTCGTACAGAAGTATATTCCTAAAGAGACGCTTGAAAGTGAGTGGCTAGAAAAAGCAGAATTTTTGGCAAGCCGTGAAGCTGAGGCATGGTTACCTCGACTCGGGCTTCAAGGATCCTCTGGTGGAACGTATGGCATAGTCCAAGAGTTAAAGAAAGCAGAACACGCGTTTGTGCAGAAGAAGCTTGTTGAGCAGGTAGACTTGTGGTTTAACCAGATACAGGGGCTGTTTCAGTATGCGCCAGAGACTTTGAGAGGTATTGCCTTGGATGAGTTCGATGATTCGCCTCTTCTTGCACGATATGACCTTGGCATTGCCGGAACAAAGAGAGAAGATGCGTGGAGATTCAAGGAGATGTTTCCTCACGGCTTCTACTTTGACGACCAAACAAAGGAGTGGAGGCAGAGCAATAGAGAGGGTATCACAAAAGCAACCGTTGGAAACGTGAGCTTGCGAATCCGGAAGTACAATGAAAAGTACAACGCTGCTCTGCGTGTTGTTGTCCAGAAAAGATAGATCATAGTAGTGAAACACTTAAAAATCTCTTTTTTTTCATAACATCGTGACTCCTGACGAACTGCAGACGAAAGAGGAAAAACCGTACAGACCATTTCACCTTATTGTGCAAGTCAAAAAAAGGCCTGCGCCTTCGTCAAATGGGAAACCTATGGCCTTCTTTCATCTTGAACAAATTGTAGCAAAAACACCCCACGGGGAATGGGAAGAGCCACCAGAGCGCTGGATGCGCGCGACAGATCTTCGTTCCTTTATCAGGGGAGACGAACACTGCGTTGGAGGTGACTGTGTTTACAGCCGCGTCTCGAGTGAAGAATCTCATGAGCGACATGATGAACACGGCCCTTATCGCTTGGTTGAACGTCGCTACACTCACGATCTGCGCTTACGAGTGAAAAAATTGGGAGCTGACTAAGCCTGCAAGGTTATGCTCTTGTTTCCTGCATCATGACACGCACGCTTCGCACGTTATTGGAAGAAGGAACTGTTCGCTTAGCGCAGCTTCCCGCAAAAAATGAAGTTTCTTTGGAAGCACTTGATCATCTCGCAGGATATACTGTTCCGCTCACAATCCATGACTATGGGGCAAAAACGCCAGTCATGTGGAACACGGCCTATGAACATTTGGGTCTCAACCTTCGCAACATCATGGTTGTTGCCGATCCAAAAGATGTGAAGACAGTCCTCGATACTTTTCGTGAGGATCCAAGATATCTGGGGGGCGGGGCTGCTGTTGGATTCAAAGAAAAAGTAATTCCTCATTTAGATGAAGTGCGACCAGCAGACTTGAGCGCAGTCAACATCATCGTCAAGGAGGGGCAGAAGCTTGTTGGGTATAATACTGATGCGCTTGGGTTGTATCAGAGCATTGCTGATGAGATCGCTACAATCGGGAGAAGACCGGAGGGTGCTCGTTACGTTGTCCTTGGTGCTGGTGGAGTTGCCAAGGAGTTTTGCCGCATTCTTGCACGAAAGAGCGCGGCCCGCATTGCCATTGTTAATCGCACGTATGAAAAAGCAGTATCGCTTGCCCATGAATTAAACGCTCGTCTTGGCAGAGGTATTGCCTACGGCGCGCCAGAGGACATGATTCGCGGCATCGTGCTGAACACCCTGCAGCCAGCCCACGTGATTGTCAACTGCACTGAAAAAGGAAGCGATGGGGCTCTAGAAGAAACCAATGCTTTTGCGCCTGCAGGAGAATACAACAAGACCTATGGCTGGGAACTGCTGCGCTTACTTCGCAAGGTTCACCCCAACGTGGTGATCGTTGACATCACCCTGCCGAAGAGCGGACGTTCTGTGACTCTTCGTTTGGCAGAAAGCGCCGGATTAGAGCACCTTGTTGATGGCAACCCCATGGTTGTCAACCAGGCT
>CAZDTM010000051.1:0-3218 GCA_964508385.1 Candidatus Woesearchaeota archaeon
TAACAGTATACCAACTACTAAAAACACTTCATACGCTCGCTTCCACTTCATTTACCCTCTCTTTCGGCCTATTCTTTATTAACTATTGTTTTACTTTTAGAATGGTTACACTTTTGTTTGACTTTTGGCTTTTTACGGCGCCAGCTTCCTGTTTTTAGTACGGCCAAATTCTGATCGGTCCAGATTTGTTGATGTTGTAGGGACCGGCGTTGTACGTGAAGTTGTCGTAACTGTAGAACGAGCTTCTCATTGCTTCTTTACTAGTGAGATTAATCGTGACGGTAATGGTCATGTTTGTTCTGAAGTTCGCAAGGAGGAGCGCCTGTGTGAGACCAGCGTTTTGTGGACCAATAACGCCCACTTCAATCACTGGGCGCAGTTCTTCTGGCTCGAGTAACGATTCTGTTCCATTGAGATAGATGATCTGAGAGAGGTCGCCGGTCTCTGGGGTGAAGGAGATGTCGTTTTCCTCTTCCACAGTAATGGGAATTTTAGTGAATGTATAACTAATCTTCAGTTTGAGTTTTTCTGTGTTGGGTTCTAGTTCATTTTCCTTCCAGTCAATCAACACGGGCGACACATTGTCGTCCGTGACCGTAACGTTAAGATGAATTCTTCCATTACTGCTGACGGGAAATGGCTCGTTCAACAGAAAGATAAGAGCCGGCGTATCTTCTAGCTTTGCAGCGTTCCCATTTGGTTGAAAATTTTCAACCGGTTCTCTGAAAATTTGATAGGGATTGCTGTCCTCGTCTGTAAAATAAAGATAGGTATAACTGAGGTTTATTGGTTTGGCGAAGATCGAGATGGGGCCTGTGTTCGGAGGATTGAGGTCGTTATCATACTGGTATGTGATGTATTTCAGGCCGCTCCATCGGAGATTGGTGTAATTGACCAATGCAATTCTCTGCACAGCAAAGTGGTTAAAATTCGTGTACGTTGGTGAAGTGAGCGTTGAGAAGGGTTGCAGTAGTTGCGTTATTTGCACTGCATCCCGCCAACTGCTCACCGTGATGCCGAAGTTGTCAAGAATAAGCCTGCCATACGCTCGCTGGAATGAATCGGTGACTAAATGTGTGCTCTCAAACGCCCCTGCTTCCTTTAATCGGTTTTCTGACTCAATGGAGACCTTCACGAGAATGGATGCGAGCGAAAGGAGCATTAATCCTGCCAAGGTCATTCCTAGAGTGAGAAACACTGCTTTTCTGTTCATGGTTTCAACCAGACCTTGAACCGCACCCAATGGGTGGTCCATTTATCCCAGTTAGGGTGATATGCGGTGATAAAGCGCTCTCCGGTCCCAACGAACCGGTCTGTAGGGGCTGCTGTTTCATTTGTTGAACCTGCGTAGGCTTCTGAACCGAGAACGCGGAACCACGCCACCTTTACGCTTCCTCCTTTTTTCCACATCGTGACCCCGTTTATGCCTTCCTTAAAGGTGAACGACTTATTGAACATGTATATGCCATCTGTTTGAATGCCCTTAACTGTTTGAAGGGGACCGGCGTTGACTTGCGCAGAAAAGTCCGGCGCCGAGCCACTCACTGAGCTAATATTCACTTGGAGAAGATATGACCCTGCGTTTTCAAGTGGCAGCGTGGAGACATTGATCCTGTCGTTATTGCTGACGAGCTCTACGCCCACAAGGCTTTCCTTCAGGTCGCTGACCTGCACGATAAGCTGGTAGTTTGGCGGAATACTTGTGTTGATGGGGAGCTCAGATTCTGTGATGTCCCTTGTTTCATTTTGCGTGATGAGGTCATCATTTCTGATCACCTGCTCAATATAGCCCTCGCGCTCAAAGACCGTTATGATGTCAGCACCTATCTTGAGCAGCTGTATCTGCGAGAAGGACTCCCTGCTGGACGTGCTAAAGTAGTAAAAACTGTTGATCACAATAAGAATCAAGATGGTTGCGGCAATTGCAGCATCAAGCGCAAACACCATGCCTTTCTTCATCGGTATACCACCATCTCCATGAGGTGAACGTCATCATTGTAGACGACCACGCGAGAAAGGCTGACTGCTGCTTTCTCGTTGGTTGGCTTTGATCCAAAGGAGTAAATAATCTGCTCTGTCGACCCTGGCTTTTTGAGCCGCAATAAAAAGTTGTATGGCCCAAGATTAAGAATGTCCTTGAGCTTTGCTGTGTCCTGTATGCTCATCAACGCCACGAGTTTATTGTGGTTGATCAGGTGGTCGGCATCCGCAAGTCCAAACATACGAACATCATCAAGATTCGTGGCAGCGACGTCTTCCCAATTTTCTGGATAGCCGGGTGTTCTGACGAGACTTTCAAGCGCATGATACCCCCGCATTGACATCTGGTCGTACTCTAAACGGGACGCAAGCCTGATTTTGTAGATATCCCATGTTCCTATCGAGATGGTGATGAGGAGGATAAAGACGCCTGCAGCAATCAGGAGGTCTGTCACGACTGCCTGCCCTTTCATTGTTTTATGGAAGCGGTTCAAGATACACAACTCCTCTTCGTTTGATAATGTTGTAGCTCGTTAGTTTCTGCAAAATGATCGTGTCGCTGAGAGGTGAGAGAAACGTACAGCTTGCGTCTACTGCGGACGTATCCGCATCTGGCTCGCTGACCGTGATGGCTTGCTCCTCATTGTTGACGTAATAGAGGTAGCTGCTGGTGTAAAACAGTGACGAACTTCCATCCCCTAGGTTTTCAACACCTGTTAGCCTGTTCGCAAGTTCGTAGCACTTGTCTGCTTTCGTGGAGTACTCGTCCAATGTCCGCAGTTCAAACTGCCTGCTGACGTTTACGCCGGTGATAATCAGGAAAACAATGATCATGGTTCCTATAGCATACATGACTTCCAGACTTACCTGCCCCCTCTTTGTGTTTATGTGGATGGCCATAGCTCTACTTTCACCTTCTGTTGATCGACTTTCCTGACGAGCAGCCTGTAGGTTCCCCTGCTGTTGGGCATGGAGCTGGAACTATCCAACGAGACCTGCGTTTGGTAGCCAGCAAGATTCTTTGATCCTCCGATGGAGACGTTCACCTCTATCGATGTTCCCCTGAAGCCGATCGGGTCCTCAATGCCGCTTGGAAGCGTGATAATGACAAACTCCTGCGTCCCCAAACTCAACGCGCCCACTGCATCGACTGATTTTGCCAAGCGGTTGAAGCTGTTGTCGAGCTGTGTGAGCCTGAGCTCACTGTATGTTTGGATGAGGGAAAACTGGATCATGGG
>CAZDTM010000051.1:3228-4726 GCA_964508385.1 Candidatus Woesearchaeota archaeon
AAGAATGACTCCTAAGAGTACGACGTACTCTACTGCTGCCTGACCTCTTTTCATCCCTTGCAGAGGAGAGGATGGCGCTTATATAGGTTATGCCTCTCTGTCGCATAGCAAACAATGTGACAAGAGGCAGAGAAATTAAAGGCGTAAGAGCAGTATTAAAGATAGCAAAAGAGAATATTAAGGAAAATCCTAAAGAAATTGTTACGGATGGTTTATGATCTTACACAAGAGCGATTAAGAAGGAATTTGTTACAAAAAGAACAAGCCCAAATGCTGTTCTTCATTCAAGAAAATAAGGGTGGAGGAATAAATAAAATGATTAACTAGCCTTGTGCTAAAATTGGCAAAACTCTAAGGTTGTAGAAACTTTTTTAAACCTCTTTAGAATCGTTATATAATAACAATGGTAAAATTATTTTTAGTACGTCATGGAGAGTCCATTGAGGCAGGGCCTGAGCCAACACTTTCTAAAAATGGCAAACAACAAGCAAAAGACGTTGCAAAAAAGCTTACGCAGTTGCGAATAACGAAAGTATATGTGAGTAGTGCGCAGCGCGCTCTAGAAATGTGCAAAGCGTATAAAAAGTTGAAATCTGATATTCCGGTTGTGGTGTCTGATAAGCTAAAAGAAGTATATCGTACGTTGGTTGGCGGTCCTGAACGTGAAGGTACCTCTCCTGACCGTGAGAAGAAAGATATGCGGCGTGTAGATGCCATCTTAAAAGAGATTCTTAGTGCTGCTCAAGAAGATGATGCAATTCTTTTGTTTATTCACGGAAATTTAATTCGATACATTATTGCTCACTTTTTACAAATAAGTAAAGTGAACTTGTGGGAAGAGTTAGAAATTCATGATGCGTCAATCTCATTGGTCGAAATTACCAACAATAGACCGCAGGTGCGTTTGATTAATTCTATTGAACATCTAAACAAAAAAGAAGTTGATAAATTCTATAATAACTATACAAAAACAAAGTATCATTCTTAAGAAAGAAGTGTAACCAAATCCGTTGAGGGGGCATCATTAAACTGAGTAATTGCTCGTATTCGTGCTTGTTTTCCCATTGTTGCTCTTAATTCTGGAGAATTATATAATTCGATCATCTTTGCTTCTAATGCTTTATTTGATTTTGAATTGATGAGATACCCTGTTATTCCATCAACTATTGCTTCAACAACCCCCCCTGTTCGTCCACCTATGACTGGTATCTGATGCATACCTGCTTCAAGAAAGACAATGCCAAATCCTTCTACATCGTTAGGTGGAATAAACTCTGTTGGCAGAACAAAAATATCTGCAGCACCATAATGCCTTGCTAAAGTCACATCATCAACTTGATCGTGAATGCGTACTTTTTCTTCGAGGTTATGAGCGCCTATAGTCTCTTGAATATATGCTTTATTCGGACCGTCACCTACAATGGCATAATGGAGCTTAGGTATATCTGCTCGTAGATTAGGAAACATCTCAACAACTTTATGTTGACCTTTTCTGTCT
>CAZDTM010000051.1:4736-6428 GCA_964508385.1 Candidatus Woesearchaeota archaeon
CTCGGAGCATAGCCAAGCGCTATTTTACAAACTGTTTTATTTTGTAATTCTGGTGTGCTTAAAGAAGGCGGAAGTAAATGAAACCTTGCATGAATACCTTGGTGTGTAAACACATTTTGCGTGAATTGACTAATGCAAAAAACATGATCTGCGTCTTGCAACACGTTTTTGTAAAATGGAACTTCATTTGGAGTGTAGCCTTGATGCGCTCCTGTTGAAGAACTATTTTCACCGACAATAGCATTATCAATGAATGCTTCCTTTGCATGAGTAATAATTCCTGTTCGTGTAGAAGATTTATATTTTTTATAGTCTCGACCAGCTTCTGGATGTGAGCGGAGATAACCAAAAAGTACTATGTCTGTGTTTGTCTGCCTTAAGACATCAACAATAGTACGATTTGTTTGTCTTCTTGAAGGAGTTTCATGTTCAAAAGGAAAAAAGTCTGTTCTATACACATCAAATGGTAAACTTTGATAGTCTGTTACTTGACCAATATTATTGGGGACTATAACTTGAAAACGCTCACTCGCAAAGTATTTTCTATAAATCTGCATTAAGTAACTTGCTATACCCCCTTTCATAGGATGAAAATCTTGTGTTATAAGTGTAACACTCTTTACCATGGTTTTATTTGAATACCTCTCGGAGTTGTTCTAAGGATTTTTGTGCCTCTTTTGGATGCCCCCATCGATGACGATCATACGCCTGAACTAAAAAGAAAACACTTCTACCGAAACGTAATTCTTCTTGGCTTAAATGCGGTTTTTCTTGAAAATATTGATCAATATAGGTTGCTTGTTCTGTTTCATTATGACAAACTCTTAGAAGAGGTCGTGCTAAATCAAAAGCGATAGGACCCTCTAATACATGTTCTAAATCAATAGCAACGAGTCTTTGTTTTGTTTTAACAATATTACTCGGTGAATAATCTCCATGAATCAACCCATAAGTAGAAAATTGAGTAGTAGGTAATTCATTTTTTCTCACTAACTGGTGCTGTAAAAGATATGTACGAACACGATCAAGTTTTTCATTCCAACAATTTAAATCATACTTATCTACTTGGTGGAATGTTGCTTGAAATCGTGCAATAGCAGAAATCTTTATTGTTGGTAAAGTGTCTAATGTCTTTCCATCAACAAAGGTAGTCACAAATCCTCCTTCAAGTATTCTTATGACGGGTGAAGAAATTATTCTTGGTCTATTTTTCTCGTCGAGTTTTTGTTTATATCGCATTATATTTGAGGTTCTGTCAGTGGGATGATAGATAAACGTTCCATCTGCTGTTGTAAATAATAAGGGGCTGTGTCTTGTTCCTGCTTTCCATCCCGTATTAATAACTTGGTAATGAGCTATCTCTCCAAAAAGTCCCGACAATGCCGATATTGTTTCTCTTACCTGGTTTATGTTCATTTGAACAATCCTTGATATATCTGAAATATAATATTCCAATCGAAGAATGTTTCTGCTTGTTTTCTTCCTTTTGTTCCCATTGTACGTCGCATTGTAGAATTGTGGATAAGCTCAACAAGCCTATTGCCTGCTGTTACATAATCCCTTTCAGGTACTAAGAATCCCGTTTCGCCATCTTGTACTATTTCAGGAACGCCACCTACTCGAGATGCGACAATGGGCAGACCAGAAGCAGATGCTTCACAAAGACATCTCCCCATAGTTTCTGTGTGAATG
>CAZDTM010000052.1:0-6421 GCA_964508385.1 Candidatus Woesearchaeota archaeon
TATACTTAATATGACTAACGACAAAAAAAACGAAAATCTTTCATAATTGTGAGAGAAGGTTTATAAAGACAGAAAAAGTCAAACTATTTGCTGCGGGAGTTGATCTCCTGTCTTATAGCGGGGTTCTGTAAAGCATCTTTACAGGCCGCAATGGGACAGCCAGGAGTGTCCGCCGAAATCTTTTTGAGGTCAACCCTCAAGGTTGCGGAAGGCTCATATGGGCTCCTGATGGACCCCGAGATACCCGGAAAGCGTAAAGCTTGGGTAAAGGTCGGTGGTTCAAATCCACTCCCCGCTAGCAAGAGGGGCCGCAAGGCGGCCCTTTTTATTATTTTTCTCTGGAACTTATCAGAAGCAACTACTAGTATTTTTCCTTGTTTTTCCAATCGACGTAAAGTATCAACAAAAAAAGATAGGCCATTTAAATCTCTCACGTCAGCGTATGCAGAATGAAGAGTGAAGCAACAATACCAGAAATCTTTCGAAAACTATCGTCGTTGAACAACAATCAGGAGTTTTCTCTGTGTCATGAAAAAATCTCCAAATCTCATCAGAGAGAGCTTTTTCAGGGGTGCCTGGACAACACTTTTTTATAGGAAACAATCGGAGAGTAGAGCTCCTCAAAGATGAAGCTGAGGCGATAAGAGAATTCCACAGGAAAACAAAAGAAAGGAATGGCAACAAAGAGAGGACATAGAAACCTTCTTAAGTAATCAACGTCGTGCGAATATGTGGAAACGAAGAAGAATGTTTTTCTCTGGGCCCTGTATGATTTCGCAAATTCAATTGTTTCCATCGTATTCTTTCTTTACTTTGCTCAGTGGATAGTTGTTGACAGGGGCGTTTCAGATTTTTACTTCAATTTGACATTTACGGTCTCAGCTATACTTTTGCTGTGCACGGTTCCACTCACAGGAACATTGCTTGGCAGGCATATAAGGAGAATCACGGGTTTGCGCTGCACGACCATTCTCACAACCCTCTTTTATGGGCTCTGCGCGGTTCTTGCAATAGCGAACAGTAATGTCCAGTCTCTTATCTTTTTCACACTCGGACTGTATTCTTATCTTCTTTCCTTTACATTCTATACGCCTTTGTTGAACGATATTGCACCGGCCGCAAAAAGGGGATTGGTTTCTGGGTTCGGCATAACCGCAAATTATATTGGCCAGTTTACAGGTTTATTGCTTGCCCTCCCTTTCTCAAATGGTAGTCTCAGCCTCTTTGGTTCTTCCCCAAGAGCAGAAACGCTTTTACCGGCAGTAGCCGTCTTTTTCGTTCTTTCGCTTCCAACGCTTGTTTTTTTCAAAGAACCAATGCACAAACAACAAAAATTTATACTTGCAGTTGAGCTTAAGAAGGTACTTACAGAAACAAAGAACTTGCTTTCTTTCCATAGCGTATTCTTTTTTCTTCTTTCTTATTTTTTGTTCAATGATGCCATTTTGACGGCCTCAAACAATTTTCCAATCTTCCTGGAGCAAGTATGGCATGTTTCGGATACAACGAAAACGTATCTTCTATTGGGTGTCCTCATCACGTGCGCTTGTGGCGGCACGTTATCAGGTCTCATTGCAGACCGTTGTGGCCACAAAAAAACGTTGATGGTAATACTCGCTGGATGGATTATTCTCTTGCCGCTTATCGGGTTGCTCACTAATTTTGTGCTTTTTGTTGTCGCTACAACGCTTATGGGGTTCTGGTTTGGTGCCACGTGGACAGTATCTCGTTCAGTCATGTCCTATGTTGCCCCAAAAGGAAAGCATAATCTTGCCTTCGCCTACTTTGGGCTAGCAGAACGTGCCTCATCATTTGTTGGACCAATCGTGTGGGGGCTGGTGGTCTCAAACCTCGTTCCGTGGGGAAGTGCACGATATAGGATTGCCGTGCTAGCGATTACGGGCTTTATCATTCTTGGGCTGCTTGCGCTCTCTCGCGTAAAAGACGAACGTAAAAATCTTCTTGAAAGTGAGCTGTTAAATAAACGTCACCCACAGTAGAAGATTTAAGAGGAATCTTCAAAAAGGAGGATTTATTAAACGAAAGACTACGTAGAATAAAATGGTTGGTGAACATATTATTGCGCGCGTAAATAACAATGCAAGAATTTTTACCAGAGGGGGCAGAACAGCAGAGATTTTGAAAGAGGTTATTTCATCTACTCCTCCCAGAACTAAAGTTTATATTGTTGGGGGCGCAGCTCGAAATACAGTGTATTATGATGTGTTCAAAAAATCACTTCCTCAAAGAGATTATGATCTTCTGCTTATTGGAGATTTAGGCAAATTTGTTAAGCGTCTCAGAAAGTATAAATTTGTTTATGGGAGAATCCGCAGAAAAAATGAAATCGTAGTAAAGAAGAAGCTAATCCCCAATCCCAAATCAATTACTGACTATCTGGTGTTGGATATCCACCGGAGCTACGAATCGAATGTTCTGAAAAATTTAAAAGAAAATTCTGCCTTTACAATTAATGGTTTTGCTGTGCCTCTTCATAACTGCCTCAACAGAAATATAAAAAAACATCTGATAGTTCTTCCGACGGCTTTGAGAGATTTAAAAAAGAGGCAACTGCGCTTAAACAGTTCTGGATACAAGGGTCATCCAGGAAATCTTTTCGCATGTTTGCGCTTTATGTCTATTGGGTTCAAACCACCAGTGAAGAGCGAGGTAAAATTGTTACTAGAACAATTACCTAAATTAGAAAAATGGAGATTTGAAAGAAACATAAAGAAGGTCTTTGAGTATGTTGGGGGCGAAGAAAAAGCCCGGCAGCTTATCAAAAAGCTGGGTATTGGAATTGATATTTTTGACATAAAAAAGTTGAGAGAATTTTCTGCGCTAAAGGAAAAAGTAAAGAGTGAGTGAAACTATCTTAACCAACCCCTCTTCTCTCCTCTTTCTGAATTAATCTTTTACCAAAAATTCCAGACGTTAACGTCCCAGCTTCCTTGAAAGTGTATTGTAACATTAAAGTGCCCTCTTCGGTTGCCGAGATGTGTTAAATTAAGATTTTCGTTTAGTGACCCCCAAAGTTGTAGAAAGATTTAAATAGTTGTAATGTTAAACAGTTTAACAAGGAAACTTGGAGGTAAAAAATGGAAGTTGATCTTGTTAAAATGAGCCCAAAAGGGCAGTTAGTAGTATCTCAAGATATTAGACAGAGGGAGGGATTCCGGCCAGGAGACAGATTTGTACCCTTCCCAGTAAAAGGCGGAGTATTGTTTAAAAAAGTAGAAATACCAAATGTAAAAGCAGAATTTCAAAGGCTATCTAAAGAAATTGAAAAGCAATTCAGGGAACAAAAAGTAACTCCTGAAGATGTAAACGGGGCAGTTAAATGGGCAAGACGAAAGTCCTCTTAGACTCAAATATTTTCATCTCTGCTCTTGGTTGGAAAGGAAAGCCAAGAGTGATATTTGAAAAATGTTTACATGGAGAACTTAAATTAGTTACTTCTGCTGATCAATTAGACGAATTAATGCGAGTGATGAATTATCCAAAATTCAAATTCACAGAAGAACAAAAACAAACAATGCTCGGTATTATTACTGCCATAGCAACCGTTGTTGAAATTCCTAAAAAATTGAAGGTCATTGAAGAAGACCCAGATGATGATATTATTTTAGAAACTGCCTGCGTTGGAAACGTTGAATACATTGTTTCTGGTGATCCTCATTTGTTAACGTTGGGCAAATTCGGAAGAATTAAGATTGTTACGGTAAATGATTTTTTAGGAATGTAACACCCACACCTGACCAAGAGTTCATTGATAACAATCTAGATGATTTTAACAAAATCCAAAAGGGGGTTCATTCATCCTTTTACCCCCTCCAGGCACCGAAGAGTTAACAATGCATCTTGAAAGATAGCTTTTTATACTTCTTCTTTCTGCTCTTCTCAACAAAGGAGGTTCCAAAAGCATGCCGAAAGTGACCGTGTATTCAACTCCCACGTGCCCGTGGTGCCACAAGGCCAAAGAGTGGCTCGCAGAGCATAAGATTGCTTTCAAGGACGTGAATGTAGCAGTTGATGAGAAAGCGCGGAGTCACATGATTGAGGCATCCGGCCAGATGGGCGTTCCTGTTATCGAAATCGACAGCCAGATCATTATTGGTTTTAATGAAGCAAAAATGAAGAAAGCACTCGGAGTGCAGTAGTCAGCGAAACAGATGGTGAAAACGGGTAAAAGAGGTAGGGGCAAAAGTTCTCGCAACCAGAAGGCTATTTCGCCACTTGATCACGCAGAGGTGATTGATAAGAAGTTCTTATTCACCCTCCTTGACGCATCTGGTCCATCAGGCGACGAAACCCCTGTCCGCAACTTCATTATGAAGCACATGAAGCAGTATGGGGCGCAGATACACGTCGACAAATTTGGTAACCTGATCTGCAGAAAGAAGGGAAAGGGGCCAAGCATCATGCTCGCCGCGCATATGGATGAGATCGGTGTAATGGTGAAGAAAATAAAAGAAAATGGCAACCTCATACCCACCGCTGTTGGCGGACTGGAGCCAATCACCCTGCTGGGAGAGCACGTCTCATTGAAAACAAAACAGGGCATGATTACTGGCGTGATCACAACAAAAGAAATTGAGGATGGAGAGGAAATCAAACAGCTGCCAGACATGGATGACCTTATTGTTGATACCGGCCTGGATCGCGAAACTTTGATTTCTTTGGGCGTGAATATTGGGGATTACTTTCACGTGCTCACGAAGGCGACAACGCTGGGGGCGCCAAATGTTATTTCCGGAAAAGCGCTGGACGACCGTTTGGGATGTTTTGTGTTGTTGACCGTAGCAAAGCATCTTGCGAAGGTAAAGTTGCCGGCAGACGTGTACTATGTCTTTACAGTACAGGAAGAGGTTGGCTTGTATGGTGCTCGCACGTCAGTGTATTCGCTGGACCCGGACATGGCGCTGGTGGTTGAGATTACGAACGCTGATGAGTTCGCGCGCGACAAAGGCACAAAGCGCATCGGCGGTGGTCCATGTATTACGGTGAAAGATGCGGACATGATTGGAAACAAGAAAATCAATGACCTGCTGCGCGAGGTTGCGCAAAAATTGAACATTCCCCTGCAAGCCGAAGTGAGCGATTTTGGGACCACGGATGCTTTGTCGATTTCTGTGTCAAAGGGAGGCATCCCCACAGGTGTGTTAAGCGTGCCCATTCGCAACATTCACACCACGGCAGGTATCGCCCATTTGACAGATATTGGAGCAACGATTAAAATGGTGGAGTATCTGTTGGTGAATGCGCCGAGACTCTGTTCTGCTCGGCCAGGAAAAGGCAAAATCTGCGTGTAATCTGCATAAACTATATAAATGGCGATTCCTTCTGGACAATATGAACTGGCGCAATATCCAGATCTTTGGACTGAAGGAGTACAAGCCGAAAATTATTGCGTTCATTGTTGTTATTCTTGCTGCCGCTGTGGCGGGCGCATACCTCTTTCAATATGCCACTGATTCCTCTCAATCAGTCCCTCTGCCGACAACGCGTGCGGTGCAAGACATTCCTCAACAGGAACAATCGCGGCAGTCCTCGGCGTCAGCGGAGACAGCACAAGAATCTGCTTCATCAGATGAAGACTTCTATGAGACGCTGGGCATCGATCTTTCGCAGTATCCGGGAACCTGTGCTGGCGATGTGAGGCGCGCAGCCATTGATGTGAGTCAGACGACGAATCAGGCGGCTGCCGTACAACAAGAACGTGATCGTGTGCAGCAGGAGTATGACGCCCAGCTTCAGCAGATAGAGACAAGCTATCAGCCAAGGCTGGTCGAGCTCCAGCGCCAGGTTGAAGAGCTACAAAGCCATGCAGACGATGCGCGCGGACGTTTGACAACAGTCCAGAATTCCTGTGCGCTCGCGTCATAATCATAGCGAATACTTTAAATAGTTTTCATCATCTATATTGAACTATGAATATGTCCTGGCTCAATGACAAAAAGAACATCTTGCTAGGCGCAGGGCTGATTGTTCTCGCCTTGATTTTTGCCATCGTTGGTTTAGCGCTGATGAGCTCAGGCGACTATGATGGTGCTTATGACGCATCTTCTCAATCGTATGCCTCTCCGTCCTCTGCAGGACAAGGCATCGTGATGAACGCGTATGTCGCCGCTCCTTCAACAACGACACAGCAGTCATCTGACTATACCGTCTCTCCTTCCTGCACATCACGCGTCGTTGGATATCAAAACGGCGTAGCAATTCGTGATTGCGTTCAGTCTACAGCGTACGTTGTTCCTGAAGCTCAGCCAGACACAAGAATCTATGTCAGCACCTACAACTCATATGGCTATCCTTCCTCGCGGTATTACTCCCCCTACCCGCGCTATCCCTATCCTCGATACTATCCCTACCCTTACCGCTACTACCCGTATCCCTATTACCGCTTTGGGTATCGCTGGTA
>CAZDTM010000053.1:0-3689 GCA_964508385.1 Candidatus Woesearchaeota archaeon
GCAACGTATTCACAAGAGATCTCTTCCAGGGGTCCTTCGTTCACCATTAGACGTTTTACAACTGAGCCATGGAGCCCAGTCAAGCTGCTTAAAGTTCGCACCGTTTCTCCAGAACTTCTTGCGTACTTATGGATGCTCATCGAATATGAATCTAACTTCATTATCATTGGTGGGACTGGCGCGGGAAAAACGTCGCTCCTAAATTCATTGGCATTCTTCATCCCCCCAGCAGCACGCATCGTTTCCATTGAAGAGACGCACGAGCTGAATCTTCTCCATGAAAACTGGCTGCCGTCAGTAGCGCGAGAGGCATCAGGAGTCGGAGAAGGTGGAAGATTTGGAGAGGTCGATTTGTTTGACCTCCTTAAGGCAAGTTTTAGGCAGCGCCCGGATTACGTGATCGTAGGAGAAATCAGGGGAAAAGAAGCGTACGTCTTGTTCCAGGGAGCAGCTTCCGGGCACCCTACAGCCTGCACCATGCATGCAGAAGATGTCTACACCATGATCAAGCGTTTAGAAAGCCCCCCCATCTCCCTGCCGCCCTCCCTCATCGAAACGATCGATGTCGTTTGCGTCATCTCCCAGGTGAAAGTCAGGGATGAAGCGGTCAGGCGTCTCAAGTCAGTTGTTGAAATCATAAAAGCGAGTTCTGAAGCAGAAGACACCAAAATCAACACCCCCTTTGTCTGGGACCCAGCATCTGACAACTTCTTCTTCAAAACAGAAAGCAAGGTCTTTGAAAAGTTGGTGAAGAACTACGGCCTCGCTCCAGAGTACGTGCAAAAGGAATTCATCAGAAGAACTCGGCTCTTGGTAGAGCTGCTCAAGCGGGACATTATTGGATATCACGAAGTCCAGCAGATTATCAACGAATACTACAAGAGTCCAGAAGAGGTTCTCAAGAGGTTCAGCATCCAATAACATGGCGCTTGACGTAGTGAAGCAAAACGTGCAGTCCATTCTCGATGGAATTCGTTCGTACAATAAGCTTCAACAAGAGCACGCTGCAGAAACCAAAAAGAAGAAAGAAGAGCTCATCAACTATCTCGTGAAGCTCTGCTACACTGCGCAGAAAGGAATAGACGACGAGCGTTCAAAACTCTGAGGTAAAATGCTGACTGAAGCAGACGCAAAGGAAATTCTCGCACTTTTTCAGGAGATAGAAACACAAGAACGCTACAAAAACAGCTTCTTCGAGCGCCTGCATCAGGCAACCATGGAAGAGCAGCAGCGCATGCTTCTTGGAAAAACTGAGGAAGAGCAGCGTGAAGAATTTAACAGGATACTCAACGAGTACTTCGATCGTGCCGATCACGCCCTTCAGCGCATTATTTCAGACCTTGAGGCGGAAGAGGCTCCAGCCCCCTCTCGTGAACCGCAGCAAGCACCGGAGCAAAAGCCAAAAAAGCAGAAGAGAGAGTCTTTCTACCTCAGCAAAGCAACGCGCAAGAAATATCTCAAGGAGATCGGAGCCAACGAAAGACGCCTCACGCAACTTCTTCACCCAGAGAAGCAAAAGAAGAAAGAAAAAGTCATTGTCGAGTACACGGTCTATGCTCCGCCAGTCATCGGAAGGGTCGCCTCAACGTTTTGCAAGGGCATAACATCTTCCCTCACCTCCTCCTATCCTCGGTTTTTTGGTTCTGTTGCCCAAAACCTGCGTTCCTCAGGCATCAAAATGCTCTCCCACACCTACATCAGCGCCATCGTCTTCCTTGCTGTTCTCATCGGCGCGGCAACAGGAGTTCTCGCCGCTCTTCTCGCTCTCGCTACAGGAAAACACATCATTCTTGTTTTTGCTTCAGCAATCCTCGCGTTCATCACTGCGGCGGGCGTTTCCTTCATTATTGGCGCCGTCTATCCTTCATCCGTTGTCCAACATAGGCGAAAGCAGATCAAGAATGACCTTCCTTTTGTGCTCATTCACATGTCCGCGGTCGCCGGTTCAGGAGCAAAGCCAGAGGCCATTTTTAGGCTCATCGCTAGCTCGGGAGAGTACAAGGGAGTGGAAGCAGAGATCAAGAAGATTGTCAACTACATCAACCTCTTTGGCTACGACATCTCAACAGCGCTCAAGACCGTGGCGCGCACAACCCCGTCACCAGAATTCCGTGATCTCTTAACTGGGTTAGTCTCCACTATTGAGTCCGGTGGTTCTTTAAAATCCTACCTCAAAAGCATGGCTGATGACGTGATGAACACGTACCAACAGGAGCGTAAGCGGTATGTGGAGATTCTCGGTACCTACTCTGATATCTACACCGCCATCCTCATTGCAGCTCCGCTTCTCTTCATGGTGACGTTGGCCATCATCAATGCAATTGGCGGAGAAATCGGTGGTTTCACCGTGAGAACCATAGCCCTCATCGGGATTTATGGTGTTTTGCCCTTCCTCAACATCGCGTATGTGCTCTTTCTGAACATCACGCAGACGGAGCTCTGACATGGAAAACATCGAGTTCAAAACCGTGTATCTGGTGTGGATTGTTCTTGCAGTCTTCCTTCTTGCAGCAGACGTTGCGTTGTTTCTTGGCACGAGGTGGTTTGTGCCCCTCATCATTCTTGCAGTAACTGTTGCCTGGTCACACTTTTGGTATGATGTCTACAAGGAAAACAAAAGGCAAAAAGAGATTGAATTGCAGTTTTTGGAGTTCATGCGAAACATTGCGGAAGCGATTAAGTCCGGCATCTCCATCCCCAAAGCGATCATCCACATCTCAAAAAAGGATTTTGGAGCACTCAATCCCTACATCAGGAAGCTCGCCAACCAAATTGAATGCGGCATTCCTACGAAAACAGCACTGATGACGTTCAGCGGAGACACGAACAACGGCATCATCAAGCGTTCAGTTTCCATTATTATTGAAGCAGAAAAATCTGGCGGCGACATCACGGACATCATCACCTCAGTTGTTGATTCTGTTGTTACCATAAAAAAAATGAAGCAAGAGAGAAAAACATCAACGCACTCGCAAATTGTCCAGGGGTACCTGGTGTTCTATATATTCATCGCCATCATGCTTGCGCTTCAGCTCTGGCTCTTCCCAAAATTGCTTGGCTTGTCGCAGGCGGTAAAAGGAGGCGGCAGTTCTCCGCTGTCGTTTGTGGAGGTGGGAAGCGACATGATCAACCTTGATTTCGCTTTCTTCTCCCTCGTTCTTATCCAGGGATTCTTCGCAGGCATCATGATTGGCAAGTTTTCCGAAGGCACGATCAAGCGCGGCCTCATTCATTCCCTGATCCTCATGACCACGGGAGCGCTTATTATTACGCTCGTCAAGGGAACAATCTAGCATGGCAACATTTAACGGCGCGAAGAGAGGTATCACCTACGTAGACTGGGCAATCAGCTTTGGCTTGTTCCTCATCACCGTTATCCTGATCATTATTCTGATCAGGCCACAAATAGAGACCACGTACGACAAGGAAGACCTGCTGTCGCTTGTTGAGAATGCTTTCATGGACAACGTGAGCTGGCAGGTAAAACGAGTTCCCGTGTTCATTGACAAGCTCCAGCCCTTCTCTCCAGACCCGACATTCATTAAAATTAGCTTTTCCCCTCGCGTGCATCTCGAGTACAACTTGACACCAAACTATGTCAGAATAAGTAGCTCTCCTCTAACCGTGCAGTGCACAGGAGCAACCACCAACGCGTGCTCTCCAGCGTCTTTCTTTCTCTACGCTTCTCA
>CAZDTM010000053.1:3699-6297 GCA_964508385.1 Candidatus Woesearchaeota archaeon
GCGATCCACCAGACCCAGACATTTGTAACACTCTCCTTGGTGCAACAGAAACTTTTTATGGATTGAATGAGAAGGAAATACAGGCATTCAGGGCGTTGAGCTATGGCGAACAGAAAAAAGCGCTCAACCTTCCGGAAAGCGTTGATGCGGCGATTTTCCTCGACGCAGATCAGCTAACCAATAATGATGAGCCGCCATTGCAAACAAACGTGTACGTGCGCGAACTCAAAACGTGGATGCTCGACGCCAGTGCGCACACGACGCCAGTGGTCGTGAGGATGAAAGTATGGCGATAACTCGTGATCAGCAGGGTGTTGTGCGAACGTTAGAGGCAGCGCTTGCTCTGTTGTTGCTGCTTGGATTTGTCTACTTCATCATTCCAGAGCCAGCAACGCCCACTGGCCAGGTTCCTTTTGAAGTGCGGGAAGCGCAGCGCTTTATTCTGAAGGAAATCAGCCTAAGGGAAAATGATTTGCGCCAATGTGTCATGAATCCTTCGGTGCGTGGAGCCTGTTCATTTGCTTCACCCCCCTGCGACGAAATCCCCAAAATCATCGAAAAGAATGCCCCCGCCGGCTTTTCATGGGCGTGCGAAGTCTGTGATGCAGCAATTACTTGTAGTGACGGCGCCTCTCTCGGTCTCCCGTTAGAAAAAACAGTCTATGCTGACAGCGTGTTCTTAACAAAAGAAGGAAAGTCAAAGATTCTCAGAGTGTACTTTTACGAACGAAACCAAATTGCATAGAAACGTTCAAATCCTTCCCAGCGCAGATTTTCTTGAGGTAGCAAGGGTAATGCTTCTCTTGAAAAATATTCAGGAGAGATTAACAGCGATTAGATGAAATTGTGGCACTCGCTATGTTATGAAGGGACTAATCAAGAGTAGAATTTATTTGTTATAAATATTGTCATGATGATCAAAAGTATCAAAATTAACTGTATCTGCAGGAATATCATATTGAAAAACCAATACAAAATGGCCTATATGAACTCGCTTAGAATCTTTCATGTTGTATCTTAAATTTTTATAATGCTCAACATCTTCACAACTTACAATCTCATCAATCTTTTTTAAAAGTTGTTCATAAAGTAATTTATCTTTCTTGGATAGTTTTTTCATAACCTCTTGTAGATTTTCACTTACCTTCCAATTACGCATATTCCCTCTTTTAACTGGTTGCGCTTCTTAATTCATGTATAGAATTAAACTTAGTATACTTTCCTTTTCTTATTCTCTGCAATTTTTTAAGATACTCTGGCCTCAATTCAGGCTCATTCTCTTCCTCTATATATTTTTGTACAACAATTTGTATGGCTTCTCCTTTATCTTTCAAGCCATACTTGGCTTTAACAACATTTAATACTCTATTTGTATTTTCATCAATTTCTACTAATGCTTGTACCATTTTATGTCATCTTACTCCAACTAAGTTTGACTTATTTATATACTTTTTGGTTAATTTTCAAAACTTAACACTCGTACCGCAACCCAAAACTCTTTGAGTTTTGCTTTTTATTCATTTATCTTCTTCAGTATAAATTTGCAAAAAGTCATCTAACCTCGGTATAATCATCACCCCTTTGGACCCCCGAGGCAGAACCAAAAATACGCTACCTTCTGGAAGTCATTCACCATAAACCCACTACTTCTCAACTTTCTTTTGAGGTTTGCGTATCCTCGCGACAAAGAATCCTTCAGTCTCATTATCCTGTGGCCAAATTCGGAGATAGCGATGATCCTTGGCGTGGACAGGAAGATCAATCTTTTCCAAGCGCGCGTCTGTTCTATTCAGCAGGTCATCAACAACCCCTTCGTTTTCCTCCGGTTCCAAGCTGCAGGTGCTGTAAACTAGGATGCCTTTCGGTTTCAGCAAGTCAAATGCATGCGTCAGCAATCGTTGTTGTATCCTCGCCATCTTCTTGATATACAAAGGATTCCACTCTTTCAGCAACTGCTTGCTCTTCTGCGTCTGCCCCTTGATCAGTCCAGATCCGCTGCACGGCGCATCCAGCAAGATCCGATCAAAAAGGTAGCCAGCAATATTTTCTCCGCGTATCTTAGTCACCACCGCATTCTCCACGCCGCATCGCTGCAGATTCATCAGCAATCCATTCACGCGGTATCGATCAGGCTCATTCGCAATCAACAACCCGCTATTGTTCATGAGCGCGGCGAGATGCGTTGTTTTGCCACCAGGAGCAGCAGCCATGTCTAGCACAAGTTGTCCCGGGCGAACATCCAGGGCCAAACTCGGAATCATGGACACGCTCTTCTGCACAAAGAACCACCCTTCAGCATGGCCTGTAGCATTACCAATATCGCGTCGTCCCTCTTCATGAGAAGCATAAAACCCTTCGCGGCACCACGGCACGTTCTCCAATCTCCAGCCAGCGTCAGCGAGCGCCCCCTCCACCTGAGGAATCGTTGCTTTCAAGGTATTGATGCGGATGCTTTTTCGTGCAAAACGCAATACAGCAGTCTTATACGCTTCAAAATCAGTGAGAACGGAATACTTTTTTACGAAGCGTGGTTTGAAGATGAGGTTCATCAGAAAGCTTCAGAGAGCGAGAATAAAAGGTTAACGTTTTTTCGTGAAT
>CAZDTM010000054.1:0-6077 GCA_964508385.1 Candidatus Woesearchaeota archaeon
ACTAAATGAAAAAAATTTCGGTGCCTGCGACGTTTACTGAAGCACCCCAAAAGCAAAGCCGACCTCGTCCCAGTCGTCGCCACCGACAAACAACACGTCCCGGTTCCAGTCTCTGTAGGAGTCCAGACCGACGACTCGTACAGTTGGTTCCTTGACCGGTTCAAAACCAGCTGCGTATGCTCCGCGAGGATACGTCTTCACCATGGCTTCAAGAGTTAGTGCTGCCTTTTCTGGAGTATGCTCCAAGCCGCGAGCTAAACCGCCTTCTGCGAATTCTCGTGCCTCCTGTACAATATCATTATTGAATGAGCCATAAGGTATGAATGCGCGACCGTGATCAAGAAGATAAATGCCATTCACTTTTCTCTCTTTTGTTAAGAGTGGTTTGAGAGCTGATTCATCGGTGATCGGCTGTCCTTGAGCGCCAAGAACATTCGTCCATACGCCTTCTCCTGTTCGTAAGATGAGGCCAGCTTGCAGCCAGTGAGGAAGCTTAAAGATTTCTGGTTTTGTGTATTCCTTGAATCGGTGTGCGGCTGCTAGAATGGATTCTCGTGTTCTGGGTGGTCTGAATGAAATTTTCCGCCCCCTGCCCATGTTGCTGGGTGGGCATAGGATTGGCCCATGCTTGCTGTGTTTTGTGCGAATGTGCCAGGTCCAAAAGGTTGCAGAGAAATAGAGAAGATACGACCATTGTCGTTAATTTGGAGCAGTTCCCTGATTGGATGTTCATTTTGCGCTTTAATCACTTCGTAGGTCGTTGCCATCTTGTTTTTGTGTATTGGGGGAGGTATTTAAATTTTTCCATCAATTACCACTATAAAAAGGTAAAAACTTATCCAAGGCTATAGCGTAAAATCGCCCCATATCCGCCAAGGTCGCGCAGTTGTTCTCCTTCCCTCGTTTCAAGGCTGATGAGCTGTACTTTAGTGCCATACTGTTTCGCTTTCTGCTCAAGACGTTCTACCTCAGCGTCATCCAAAGATTCGCTCAGGAGAAGTTCATCAACAGCGCCAAGATCCAACGCTTCCTCAACCTGCGTTTTTCCATAAGCAGCCATGGAAGAATTTTTTGCTAGCATCGTCAAGAAGCGTTCAACAATTTTTTTCTCAGTCAAAATGGCTTCTTTCTCAAGAACTTCCTGGCTCTTGTCAACAAGGTGATGCAATCCAGATTCATCCGTGTATGTAATGTCCTGAACAGCCAGAATTTTCTTTTTGATCTCATTGTTGAGCTCCTCGATGAATGCTTCCTTGGTCGGTCCAGGCCCGCCAACAAGAATGCCTTTCAGGTCTTTCACGCCAAGAAATTCTTTGTTGCAAATCTCAGCAATGTGCTTGTAGAATTCCAACGCCATCCCCGCAATGAGTCTCTCTAAACGCTGACTCGATTGGCCCCCAGCCTTGAATTTCCCAGGAACACCTGAGTTTAAGTGCGCGGTCATCTTGATGGATTTTCCTTTCAAAAATCCAATGCTCGCTTCCCTTCTGTCCATCACAATCAAGCCATAGCACTCCTTGGCTTCAAGTTGGTCGCGCAAGACGTCAAGCATAAACGTCTGATCGCATCGGTACATGCGTACTTTCAGAGGTTCTGGTGGTTCAATGGAAAACAGCTCAATATCGATCTTTCCTTCCTGCGCAGAGACATTCCCGGCAAAGAGGGCCATGCCGTGCGAGGGCGTCTTTCCTATCAATTTCAGATGGCGAATGCATCGTTCCAGGGAATCAATCACATTCCCGCGAGTCTTCGCGTCTTTGATGTTCTTGGCAGTTCCCTGCTCTTCAGCCAAGTGTTGCGTAACTTTGAAGAGATCGTAGTCTGCGGGAACATAGACAGTAACTAATTCTGTATGCCGTCCTCGAATGTTCTCTAAACCCTTAATGAACTTTTTAAGCTCTCGTTTCGTTGCGGCCATGGCTTCACCTACACAAAAGAAAGGGAGAACGTTCCCTCTTTAATACTTTGGGCTTTGCAGACGGCTTGAAGATCGTCAAGAGCAGAACGAAGTTGAGCAACAGTGTCTTTTTCTAAAGTGAGAATAACAGGGCTTCCAACACTTTTCTTGGCGTCTGCCTTGGCCTTGCGTACCCGTGCAAGAACAGTAACGAACAAATCTCCAACCTTCTTTGCTTCAAGATCCTCAATTTCTCGATCAACGTGTGGCCAAGAGGAGACATGAATACTTTCTTTATCGTGCGCAAAAAAAGAGGAATACAATTCTTCAGTAACGAACGGCATAAATGGCGCATACAGTTTCAAAACTGCGCGCAGCGTTGTTGACAGAACGTGCTGCGCTGCTTGCCTGCTTTGTGCGCCTCTCTTGTCTGGGTTGTACAGTCTGTCTTTCACGATCTCGAGGTAATCATCGCAGAGGTGATGCCAAAAGAAAAAGTCAACAGTATTTCGTGCCTTGCTGTAATCATAAGCATCAAACGCCTCAGTCGCTTCTTCAATAACCTCATTGAGTTTTTGGAGCAGCCAGTGATCCATGCATTCAAGATGCTGTGGTTTCTTGCCTTTGTAGTCCGCAAGGTGGGAAGAGATAAAACGAGACGCATTCCATAGCTTAATCAAAAGCTTGTTGCCATTTTGTACGTCTTTTTCAAGATAGTCCATATCCTCGCCTAGCTTTCCCCCCGCAGCCCAGTAACGTAACGCGTCTGCATTATATTTTTCCATGATCCGAAGAGGGTCAACGACGTTTCCCTTGCTTTTGCTCATCTTCTCTCCGCTCATCGTAATAAAACCAGAAATCATGATCTCCTTCCACGGAATTTTGTGGTGATGGTACCAAGATTTAACAAGAGTATAAAACGCCCAAGTGCGAATAATGTCATGCGCTTGCAGGCGAATGGACAGGGGTAGTTTTTTCGCAAATAAAGCAGGATCATCCAGCCAACCCATCGCCAACTGCGGCGTTAAACTGCTCGTCGCCCACGTGTCAAGGACGTCTGATTCAGCGACGAACTTGGTGCTGCCACACGGACAAGCTTTCTTTGGTTGCTGAGCAAGGGGAAAAACAGGCAGCTGTTTCTCGTCAGCGAGAACAACAGCGCGGCATTTCGCACAGTACCAAAGAGGGAAAGGCACACCAAAGTGGCGTTGCCTGCTGATGCACCAGTCCCACTGTAGGTTCTCAATCCAGTGGACCAAACGTTTCTTCATGAAGGCCGGGTACCACGTGATTTTGTCAACAGCGTCCAAGAACTCTTGTTTCCTGCCCAAAACACGGATGTACCACTGTTTTGTCTTCAAAATTTCTAATTCAGTGCCACATTTATCATGGACGTTCACTGCATGACTGATCTGCTTTTTTCCTTTCAACAAGCCCTTCTTCTCAAGATCAACAAGAATTTGGTGCCGTGCCTTTTTAATGGGCAAGCCGGCATAAGCGCCCGCGTGTTCATTCATGTTCCCATCCCGAGTAAACACAACCTTCAGTGGCAAGTGATGTGTGCGCCACCATTCAACGTCCTGTTTATCTCCAAAGGTGCAACACATAACAATCCCGGTCCCTTTGGCCGAATCAACTCCGCCATCAGGCAAGATCGGAACGTCGTAATCAAAAAGGGGAACTTTTGCGAACGTTCCTTTCAGCGAAGCATATCTCTTGTCATCAGGGTGGTAAAACACAGCGACGCAAGCCGGTAGCAATTCCGGTCGTGTAGTGGCAATAACTAAGTCTTTCTCACCTGTCTTAAAGACAACGTCATTAAACGTGCTCTGAAATTCCTTGTCCTCGAATTCTGCTTGTGCAATTGCTGTTTGACAGGTAACGCACCAGCTGATAGGGCTTTCCTCCTGATAGACTAGTCCATTCTTGTAGAGTTCAAGAAAACTTTTTTGCGAAGTGGCAATAGAAGTATCGCTGATAGTAGAGTAAACATGATCAAAATCGCAACTGATGCCAAGGTCTTTCCACGGCTGAACAAAGTCCGGCGTTAACTCTTTCAGAGTCTTATTGCACAGCTTGACAAAAGCCTTGCGATCCATCTTCACCGACTGCACACCATGGTGCTTTTCGATCAACCTTTCTGTCGGTAATCCATTGTCGTCTGTCCCAAAGGGATAGAACACATTAAAACCGCGCATGCGTTTGTAGCGCGCGATGAAATCTCCTTGCGCGTAACTGAAAGCATGCCCTATGTGCATCTTGCCAGAAAGAGTGGGAGGGGGGGTATCAATCGAAAAAACAGGTTTCTTACTTTTTGAATCGAACGCATGGGTTTTATTCTTGTTCCAATCAGCTTTCCATTTCGCTTCTACTGCTTTTGCATTGTAGGTTTGGTCCATGACCTACCAATCCAGAATGAAGTTTTTATAGCTTTCCCAGAGAACAAAGAAAGGTTTTAAAAGCGAAAAATCTGTCCTAGAAGGACGCTGGGCTCAATTGGGGTTTTTGTAAGATTTATTCTTCAAAACCAAAAAGGTAGCTCAGCCTGAGAAGCGGAGCTTTGGCTAAGGAGAGCACATACGCAAAATGCGTAGTTCAAACGGCTGAAGCCCGTGGGGTCGGGTGTTCAAATCACCCCCTCCCCATTTTTTCTGCTGAAGAAACCTTTATTAACGTCCAGACACCTTTTTCTTGGATGCAGACCAAACGTCTGAAAAAAAAGGGTGCTATCGAGCTCTCCATGAATACGATTATTATCGTAGTCATCGGTATTACGATCCTGACTCTTGGATTGCGTTGGATCTATAGCGTGTTTGGTGGTTTAACTGAACAAAGTGATCAGATTAAGCAAATCTCTGAAGATCAGATTAAGCAAATTTTCAAAGACAGTAGCGACCCAATCAATATTCCAACGAGCATAGCCTCTATCGCCCAAGGTAAAAATTATAATATGAGGGTGCTGATGAGGAACATCTATCCGGCAACGCACAAGTTTAAGTATACTATTGAAGCGGAGTCAACCATTCCGCCAGGATCCGTTGAGTGGTCAAAAGGGGAAACGTCGCTAAACTCTGGCCAAGGATTCGAGGACATTATCACCTTTAACACGCGAAATTATGCATTAGGCACCTACCGTTTCAGGGTAAAGTTAGCCTGTCTAGATTGTGCGCCTCCAGAGGAAGATTCAGCGCCAATTGTTCTTGAAGTAACGGCAAAGTAACGAGGCCTCTAGAAGGAAAAGCTTATAAACATGTGTTAACTATATTTTACACATGTTAAAAATATTTAACGATCTAAGCCCATTTTTTGAGGACAACTACCGGCGCATCAACGTGAGGGAGTATGCGCGTATCAGAAAGGTGAGCCCTCCTTCAGCCTCAAAAAGACTACAAGAATTTGAAAAAGAAGGCTTATTGCGTCAAGAAAAGGAAAGAAAGTACATCTTTTATGTAGCCAAAAGGGACGGCGCGATATTCCAACAAATATCCAAAATATACTGGTCGTTGACATTAGAGAAAGCGGGTGTTCTTGATGAGATTGAAAAAACGTGTATCGCTCCGATAATTGTCTTGTTTGGTTCGTTGAGTAAATCAGAAGTAAAAAAAGGCTCCGATGTCGATCTCGCAATTTTTACGGCATCTGAAAGAAAGATAAACGCAGAAAGATTGGAAAGAAAGTTAAGGAGAAAGATTCAGGTGTTCTATTTCAGGAACAGAAAAGAAGTAAAAAGCGAAGAATTACTAAGTAATATACTAAACGGTCACAAGCTCAGAGGAGATTGGTAAAATGGATTGGAGAAGTTGTAAAGCACAAGGGTTTGCAAAGGAGGTAAGCAAAGATAAAAACCTCGTTTCTTCGTTGGTGCGTGGTGCTATGAAGAAATTGCGTGCTCAAGAACTCTTAGAACTAAATGAAGCGACAACGACGGCAAAGGTAAGTCTCGCCTATGATGCCTTACGAGAGCTGTTAGAAGCAGCAGCAATGACGAACTGCTACAAAATCTACAATCACGAATGTTACGCCGCTTTCCTTGAAGAAATCGTGAAAGAGTCTAGCCTGGCGACGAGATTCAATACACTAAGAAAAATACGCAATGATATAAACCATTATGGGAAAGACGTATCGATAAACGAAACAGAAACGATACTAAACGAGATAAAAGAACTGATAGAAAAAGTAA
>CAZDTM010000055.1:0-3324 GCA_964508385.1 Candidatus Woesearchaeota archaeon
GAGCACCCTTCTCAGGCTTTCATCGAGCTTCGGCGGCGTATCAAACCGGGATAGCTCTTCTGGTTTGATCCAGAGACATTTGGTGTGCTCTTGGTCTAGCGTAATCTCCGGCTTTACGCTCGTTTTGACGAGGACGGGATGTATGACCCAAGTCTTCTTGAGCTGCTCGTCCCTCATTTCGTAGGGCTCGCCATAGCGCATTGCAGCTATCTCCTTTTCCGTTATTCCTGTTTCTTCTCTGAGCTCTTCCATGACCTTTTCCTTTATCGGCACAACTTCGTCTAGATATCCAGTCACTGCATTCCATTTTCCCGGGTAATTTTTCATTTTTTCGCTCCTCTTCAGAAGAAGTATCTTTCCTTCAGACTCAATGAAGACTGTGACAACTGGCGCGATGTCGCTCTGTGAGTAATTGATCCGTCCATCAGGAAATTTTGGAAGCTTTGCCGCAAGACTCTTTATCAGTTCGTGTGTATTTTTTTCATTCGTCATGAGGATACAACCTTTTCTAACACTCCGCTCAAATCTTCTGGCAGAGGAGCTTCGATTTTCATTCTTTTTTTCGTAAGAGGATGCGTAAACTCTACTTCAACAGCGTGCAAAAACTGTCGTTTTAAGATCTTTTTCCATTTTTGATTTTCGTCTCGATTTCCGTAGACACGATCTCCTAACACCGGATAGCCTAACTCCCTCATTTGAACGCGGATCTGATGCATCCTTCCTGTTTTGAGCTTTACTTTGATAAACGTGTAGTTTCCATAATACTTGAGCACGTGATATTCTGCTTCCGCGTACACTGCTTGCGGATCTTCTTTGTTTGAAACAAGCATGCGGTGCTGGAAATTAATCGTTTTTCTGCGGAGATAGTGCTGAAGGACGCCCCTTTTCTGCGGGATGCGCCCAACAACAAGAGTCACATAATATTTGTCCACTCTCCGTTCTTTGAACATTGAATATAGAAGATCGTTCATTGGCCTGTTTTTTCCTACAATCACAATACCCGATGTTTCTCGGTCTAATCGATTCGCCAAGGCGACGGTGGTCTTGATGCCAGAAAGGTATTCCTTCACTTGCTGCACAAGGTTGTTCTTCATGACTCCCTGACCCGGCTGTGACGCCAAATAAGGCGGCTTGTTAACGACCAAGAGATCGGTGTCTTCGTACAGCACGGCGAATGTTTCTTTTGTTTTTCTTTTTTCTTGCATCGGTTGAGCGTACTGCTGTTCCTCTTTCTGCGTGATGTTAAGAATGAGGTGATCTCCTTCCTTGAGGCGATAGCTTTGCTCTTCTTTTTTATCATTGACTTTCACTTCTGTACGAATCCATTTGTAAATGAGGGACAATGGAGCAGAAGGAAAGTGCTTCCTGATGTAGCGATCTAGTCGTGTTGGTGTGCCGCGATAGGTTAGGTCCATGTTGCCTTTCTTGTCTGTTTCTCTTCTATTACTCTCTTTACTCTTTCCTTTAACTTTTCTATGATTTTTAACAGATCCTTCTCTTTGTTTCTTAAATATATTGATTCAATGGGTTTTCCTTCGTAGGAACTTTTGTTTCTTCTGATGCGAAGGTCTTGCATGATCTCCAAGTCTTCATCGGTAACTGTTTTGTAGTTTTTCATAAACTGTATTGCCTCTTTGTGAGCATTCTCGCCTATGTATTTATACCCATTAGCGAATCCAATCGCAATGCAAAGTTCTTGTATTATCTCGTAGTAATGCTTAGCAATGATGGTCGCATACATTCCACTATTTTTTATGCTTTTCAGAAAGGCTTCTCCTGATTCTGCCATATGCAGCATAGAGCGTGCTCTTTCTTTGTCTGGACTAATTTTTAGTATCATGAAACAATCTCAGGTATCCTTTTAAGATTACACCGTTGATGAGGTTGTTTTTAAGCTCTTTTGATATTTTTTCGAAATTTTTCTCAAACATGAGCTGTATCTCTCTTCCGAACATTTTTTCGAACTTTTCTAGTTCAATCTTATGCTCTTTCCCTATCACAAAAATATCAATATCTGACTGTTCTGTTGCTTCTCCCTTAGCCTGGCTTCCATAGAGGATAAGTGCTTTTGGCGCTAATTGTTCCCATAAGTACGCTATGAGGCCGGAATTATGCAATTCGTATACTATGCTTAGCTTTTTGTAGAGAATGAAGGTCTCATTTTCTCTCTCTGCTTTGTAGACTGGCCTATTTTTGCTTGTAAGCTTTCTGATGAGATTATCTTCCTCAAATTCTCTTAAATAATTCAAAACAGAAGCGGGAGCTACATAAATAAGCCTGCTTATCTCACGCAATCCAAACTCTTGCGTAGGTGAGTCTAGGAAAACCTTCAGGACTTTGTATCTGTTATAATTTTGTAACATCTGTTATTTAATCATTACGTATGTAATAAGATTATAACGCTCTCTTTAAATGTTTTTCGTTTTGCTTCGAAGTTTCCCAAAGAGGTTAAAGTAATTTTTGTAGAGAGTTGATACTTTTTTGCTTTTGATTATGGCTAACACTTTTTGGCGTACTGCACAGTCATCGTAGTCAGCATTGCTTGCCGTAACTGATTCTTTGTTACTCTTTATTTTACCATAGAAGCATTGGCCAACCCCTCTTTCTTCGTCATGCCAACAGATCCCTCAGTCTTCTCTTTAACTTTTGAGGCCTAAGTCTTTTTCTAATGTTTCGCTTGCTGCCTGTCTTCGTAACGCTTCATAGACAATTCCTGCCCCCAACGCAAACCCCTCATTTCTGGTCTCCTGATCTGCGCCATCTGAACAAAACAACGTGAGGATCTTGTGGAGTCCTCTGTTCTCTCTTTCCATGCGATCCATAATTTCATCACTCTCTTTTTTTCCTTGTCGTGCTATGTCCTCTAAAGCTTCAAGGTTGTGATCACTTACTCTAGGTAACCACCCGGAACTACGCCACGGACAATCGCCATCCCGATATGATTCGCCTCTTGCTTTAGCGGATAAGACTTGTGCGCAATTGAAAAGAGATTGTTTTCTCAAGAGAGCATAAACACAAACACCGCCGGCAATGGTGTCTTTCCCTGTTCGTTGAGAAATGGCGTTAAGATATCCATACAGTGCTGGATTGTCCCTTTCCATTATTTTCCATACCTCTCCCGTCACTACGCTTTGATGTATCTCTTCTCTATGCCGATTCCAGCATCTTTCTCCTAGGACAGGCAGACCGTCGGGGGTACGTTCTATGTTGATCATGAAGCAGAATATTGAAAAAGATCTTTATTAATCTTGTTCTATTATGATAAGAGAATTATGATAAGAGAATTATGATAAGAGAATTATGATAAGAGAATTATGATAAGAG
>CAZDTM010000055.1:3424-6001 GCA_964508385.1 Candidatus Woesearchaeota archaeon
TGATAAGAGAATTATGATAAGAGAATTATGATAAGAGAATTATGATAAGAGAATTGCTGGTTTGCCTGGTAAAGCGTTGCGCGCTTTCTGCTCTGCGGAGTCTTCAGCGCGTTCAATGATGACTTTTGCTTTGAATTCCATTTCCAATTCGCGTTTCATCTCCTCTAAGGCGATTAGTTCTTGATGCTGATTTAATCTGTTATCCACACTCAGATTGCCTTTGATGAAAGACTGGATAAGGGGCATGCCTTCCTTCAGGTGCGTTTTGTCTTTTATTTTGCTGATAATGAGTTTCATGTCATGTGACCCTGCTGCTTTCAGCTCTTGCGTGAACCCATATTTCCACGCTGGTGAAACGATTAGTTTTATGGAGTTTGGAACGATCTTCACGAGTTTCATAATCTCTCCGATATCGGTTCGTATGGTAGCGATGAGCTCGTCAGTTGCATCAATTTTCTGATCAATTTTCTTCTCATTCCACGCCGGCCAGGCTGCCACGGAAATGAACGGTTTCTTTCCCAGCACGCCCCAGCATTCATCAGCGAGGTGTGGAGCAAAGGGCGCCAAGAGGAGAGCGACCGTCTCTTTTTCTGCTGTGCTCACTGTTTCCTGGAGAGCAAGTGTAGTGGCGTACCTCATGAGTGCGCGCAGAGCATCATGATGCCTAAACTCTTCCAAGGCGGCCGTCACTTCTTTGATGGTAGCATGTTGTTTATGCTCTGTTCGTGCAGTCAGCTTTCCTTCTTTTTTTTCAGTTGTGATGTAGATTACTTTCTGCAAGAAGCGGTGGCTGCCTTCCACGTCTTTATCATCCCATTCTGTATCCTTCTCCGGCGATGCCATGGACATGAGGTAGACACGGGCGGTGTCGATGCCGTATTTTGATGCCATTTCTTCTTGCGTGACGACATTGCCGCGACTCTTGCTCATGACAACGCCTTCTTTGTGGAGCATTCCTTGGTTGAAAAGTTTGATGAATGGCTCGTCGAATGAAATCAATCCGAGATCTTTCAAGACTTTTGTGAAGAAACGAGCATACAATAAATGCATCACTGCGTGTTCAGCTCCACCAATGTATTGGTCCACTGGCAACCATGGCGATACTTTCCTTGAATCGAAAGGTTTTTTGTCGTTGTGTGGATCGCAATATCGCAAGAAATACCAACTCGAATCCACGAAGGTGTCCATGGTGTCAGTCTCTCTTTTTGCTGGTCCTTTGCAGATTGGACAAGACGTGTTGACAAACGAGGGCGTGTTAGCTAAAGGATTTCCTTCTCCAGCAAAGGTTGCTTTTTCAGGTAAGAGGACGGGAAGATCTTTCTCTGGAACGGGGATGGTACCGCATTTTGCACAGTAGAGGACAGGAATGGGTGTTCCCCAGTACCGTTGACGTGAGATCAACCAGTCTCGAAGCTTGAAGTTGGTGGTGCGCTGGCCTTTCTTCAGTTTGATGAGGTGGTCGGTGATTTTTTCCCTTGCATCGACGCTTGGCAAGCCGTTGAACTTGTCGGAATTGATCAGTTCCCCTTCTCCAGTGTAGGCTTGATTTCTTACTGGCTCTTCTCCTTTGATGACTGTCGTGATCGGGATGTTGTATTTCTGCGCGAACTCGTAATCCCGTTGGTCGTGTGCTGGCACCCCCATTACCACCCCTGTTCCGTAATCCATGAGCACGAAGTTTGCGGTGTAGAGCGGGATCTCTTCTCCTGTTAGAGGATGAATTGCTACCTTTCCTAGTGGCATGCCCTCTTTTTCTTGGTCTTCTGCTGCGCGTGAAAAACGCTCTTCGATCACGACCTTATCAACAAACTCTTTGACTTTCTTTTCTTCCCTGCTTCCTTTGATCAATTCAGCGACGAGCGAATGTTCTGGCGCAAGTGTGAGAAAGGTTACTCCATACAAGGTGTCTGGACGAGTGGTAAAGACCGTGAGTTCTTTCTTGCTGTCTTTAATTTTAAACGTGATCAACGTTCCATGAGATTTGCCGATCCAGTTGCGTTGCATACTTTTGATTCTTTCTGGCCAGTGTTCCAACTTGTCGATGTCTCGCAATAAGTGATCTGCGTATTGCGTGATCTTGAAAAACCATTGATCGATATGTTTGATCTTGACTGGATTGTGACAGCGCCAGCACGTTCCTTCTTTTACCTGCTCGTTTGCGAGGACAGTTTGGCAGGAGTTGCACCAGTTGGCTGCGGCTTGCTTTTTGTAGGCCAATCCTCTTTTGAAAAATTGCACGAAGAACCATTGATTCCATTGGTAGTACTCTGGAGCGCATGTTATGATCATGCGCGACCAATCATAACTTAAGCCGAGTTCTTGTTGCTGGCGCTCAAAGTTCTTAATCGCTTCTTTTGTGTACATGCGCGGGTGAGACTTTGCCTTAATGGCTGCGTTTTCTGCTGGCAGACCGAAAGCGTCATACCCCATCGGATAGAGCACATTGAACCCCTGCATCCGCTTGAAGCGCGCGTAAACGTCACCGATCGTGTAGTTTCTGGCATGGCCCATGTGGAGACCTGAACCAGAGGGGTATGGAAACATCTCGAGAACGTAGAGTTTCTTTTTCTTGGAATC
>CAZDTM010000056.1:0-5994 GCA_964508385.1 Candidatus Woesearchaeota archaeon
ACATCACTCTATACCTGCCGGAACTGGGACGCCTCCCTCAACATCTGCTTGGGGTCATGGGAACGTGTTCGCTCCCTCGCCGGTGATTATGACCTCTCTCTTGATCAGTCCATTGTTGCGTTCGCAGAGGCTGCCTCACCATCAGAGGCTCAACGTCAAACTGGCGCACAAAATGCCTTCTCTGGAGAATCGATTCTTGATCCGCTCTTATCACTCGTTCAACCCTTCCTCCAGAACCAAACAAATTTCACCTCAGTTTGCGTTGATACCTGCCGCTTACTGGGCTATGGCGATGGAGAGTACACACTTTCGCTTGTCCTGGACAATGGAACGCTGCTCACTCTTCATCAACTTGAACTTGAATATGTGCCGGCTGGGAAACCAGAATTTACGCTTGATGGCTCGTTATTCCCGACTTCGCCGGACGTAGACGAGACCATCTTCCCCACTCCACGAGGGGAAATACCGGAGTCTATAGCCATTGCGGGTCAACCAGTCCAATGGCAGAAAGAGTATGTTGTTGACTCGCTCCTCAAATCTAGAGGGATCCCCCTGCCACTTGAAGCTACGGATATCTCTGTTGAAGAAACAGGATCCTCTTTGTTCCCCCTCCAGAGAAATATATCCTTTGAGTTGACTTCCTCCGAGCACGAACAACGCCTTCATCTTCTTACCAATGTCACCCACGTTCGTGTTCACTACCTCACTCCGGCCCCCTTCATAAACGAGACCGATGCGAGCTATGGAAAAACCATTGTGCTGACAAGCCCGCTAACATACCATGATGTTCTGGTCAGGACGACCGTTGATGAGTCTTACGCACTCACTTCAGACTCTTGCTTTACCGTTTACTGGGAGGAGAATGAAACATCCTTGCCTTATAGAACCCTTGACATGGACAACAACATGATCATCGACGCCGTGGAGTGGACTGTTCCTGTTGCCAGAAGCGGAAGCGAGACTTTTGACCTGATCTTGGTCACAAAAGCATACCATCTTGACGAGAACAGGCAATGCATCAGCAATGTCTACCTCGATGTGAGGGCGTATGATGATCGGTGGACAGAACCCATCTACCACAAAGAATACCTGCGCGTTACTTTTGAGCAGGAGCTGGCACCGGACAATGATATCACGGTTTATGTACGAAATAACTTGAGCGCACCACTGACCCTTGACGTGTATTACTTCAACTCGACGGAGAGGATTGCCGAATTTTCTCCTATCGAGGACCAGGGTTTCTACCAGATCTTCCTGACAGACATGAATGGAACGCACGACACGTTTGACCTTCAGGTTACTTCTCTCTCAGGAGGAGACTTGAATGATACAGATTTTAACACAGAAGTTCCTTTCCTTGAGTTTGACTACGTTGTTGACCCAGCTCTCAACACCGGCAGCGCGCACGATGTTGATATCGCCATCCTTAATGGCAGCGCCGCTACTTTGTATAATGCTGCTGGCAACATACAAACCGATGTGGGCATGTTCGTCATTGCCTGGTGTGATGCGTCGGATGATTCGGCGCGCTATCAGGTATGGTACACGAACGGCACCGCCTATAACACCACGTCGAATATCTTCGATGCCGGCGCGGGGGCGTCTTGCCGCATCAGCGTTGACGCTCTTAATGCAACGACGTTTGTTATTGGCTATCTTGATTGGTCGGCTACGGCGACTGCATGGAATGTTCTTGGCCGAGACATTGACAACCGCGTGATTTTCGGTCCTACCACCATCGCTGCAGACATGAATGCCAATACTGATATTTGCGTGACTGCCTTTAATTCCACTACCTACTTCACCGGTGTCATCGACGATTTTGATGGTGATGCAACGGTTGCTATCTACAACTTTGGTACTGCTCGTATTGGGCCTACTGATGTGGACGTTCAGGCTGCTCCTGACGCAGTTGATTCAGAGCTTATTGATTGCGCAGCGACAAACTCCTCGCAAGTTGTTCTCGCTTACTTTGATGACAGCCCGGATGCTATCCAAGCCATGATTATTGACTATCAGGGCAATGTTCGAGTTAATTCAACAGTTGCTACTTCAACGACTGATGGCGGTGTTGCTGTAGCTGGTTTGCAGAATAATGGTGCAGTCATTGCATTTTGCCAGGGCAATCAGGATGACTTGTCCTTTGCCACCATTACTGCTGGCGGAACTTCGGTCAGTGGCATTATCGATGTTGACTCAAATGTTGGTACTTGTGGGACTGACAGCGGGTCCCATCTTGAGGTTGCGGCACTCAACTCGACGGACAGCCGCTTCCTGTACATCTTTAGCACAAGCATCGGTCTTAACACAAGCATCGCAGTCTATAACTTTACAGGAACCCAGATTCTCGCACCGACTTTCATTGCCAATCTTTCTACTGGAACAAACAACAAGGCGGTTGCAGCTGGTTCTTACAGCACAGTCACACGTCAACGCGCTTGTGGTCTCACCATCAGCCCACAAAATGCCATTCTTTCTTTTAACAACCTCAGCAGCGCCTCTACCTTGGCTTTTTGGGAATCCTATAATGAAACGGCCGCCAAATGGAATGGAGTTTGTGACGTGTTTGTTCCTACTCTGCCCTACATTGTGCTGGATTATCCTCCGAATGACACGACGTTCACGAGCCTTGGTGGCATCACCCTGAACGGCACGCTGTTTGACAAAGATCCAAGTGACCTGTTGAACGTTACTATTTACGGACAGCGCGGCACTCCCACACTCACCGCTGAACACATCCTGTTTTATAACGTCAGTTACGGCAATGCCACGCGCTTTAGTTATAACTGGACTGCTCCCCCGATCAATAGAACGTTCTTTAATGATCCTCGGAAGAATATTACTCTCCTCCTCCATCTTGACACCAACAGCGCCTACGGCGAAAACACAACGTTCTTTGTTGATTTCTCCAACAACCTCAACGCAACGTCGAATATTCCGATGAATATGACTCGCACCGGAGGTATTCTTGGCGGTGGCGTTGGGAGCACTCAGGGCCCTATTGATCCTTCCATTAACCTTAACAACACAGGAATCACTGCAAGCTACATCGGTATTAATCTCTCCTACTCTGTTTGGGTTTTGACTAATCAGCCGAATCTCCAGAAACTTCTTTTGCCCATCTTTGATAAATGGTCTCTTAACCTCTTGCAAGGATTTAGGATCTACCGCAATGAGACCAATTTAAGCTACCAATCTGATAATAACGCGCCAGTAACGTTCCCCAACTTCTTTACGAACGGCGTTTGGACTCATCTTGTCGTCGTCGTCGAAGATGACCCTGTTGGAGATAACAATCCAGTCCGCATCTACAAAGATGGTGCGCTCTACAATGGGACCACGACGATGCCCACACCAACGGCACCCAACGCGGTTGTGCGAATTGCCGGGGAAGACGATATTGTCGATACCGGCGGTTTTCATGGCGTTATTGACGAGCTTGTTGTTGTGAACGGTACACTGAATGCGCGCGATGTTACTGCGCTGTACCAACTGTCTGCAGGCACGTATTACTGGAACGCCAACTTTACAGACAGTTATAGCCTCAAGAATGAGAGCGAAACAAGGCAGTTCAGCGTCAATGAAGCCCCGACTGTTACGAGCGTTTCACTTCTTCCTGATCCTGCGAATACCACAGATCAGATATACTGCCAGTTCACCCCTTCTGACGAGAAGACAACCAGCCTACAATGCACCACAACGTTTTACCTGAACAACGCTACTTCCACGACGGTTACTGGTGCTTTCACCTCGGGGCAGCAGTCTACACAAAATCATCCGACCTCTGGCATTCAAAACAAGAAAGAAGCTTGGACTTGCGGCGTGAACTGCAGCGATACCTTCTCCGGCGGCCCCCAGGTTAACTCTTCCTCGGTCGTTATCGTTAATAGCCCCCCGCTCGTTCCACGCCTGCATGCCCCGGTCCACGGTAACAGAACGACAAATACCACACTCACCCTCTACTGGAACGCCTCTTCTGATGCGGATAATGACGCCCTGAATTACACGCTCAATATTACCACTCTTTCCGGCGTTGCGGTCTTTGCTGGCGGGGATCACCGCCAGGTGCTCGTTGTGGACAACGTCACCAATTACTCATTCACTGACGACCTTGACTTCTTCTTTGATGATGGATATACATATAACTGGACAGTCCGCGCTACTGATGGAGACAACACCTCTGCGTTTGCCGTGCCCTTCAACGTGTCCTTTGAGGTTCTGCTTTCGCTCAATCTCACCCAATCACTCGTTGACTTTGGGGGCGTTACACCTGGCCAAGCAAAGAACACACCGGCGAATGCTCCCGATCTCCGCTTGGAAAATCTTGGGAACGCCCTCATGAATGTCAATCACACTTCCAACACGTTCCTCTTTGAACGGTTGAGCGCTGCGAGCAGCAATTACCAATTGAATGTGTCCAACGGAACGATCAGTGGCGGGGGCATTGCGTATAATGCGGCTCTCTCTGCAACAAACCTTACGAATATCACCACCAGCCAGATCAAGATTCTGGTGAACTTCACAGAAACCGCATTTGCCAACATCAGCTACTTTATCACCACGCCTTCTGATGAGCCTTCCGGAGTAAAGAACGCCACCATCACCTTTACTGGCTACTATCTGACGGGGGCGGCTTAATGAGCAAACTGTTCTTGTTGACTCTAGTGATCTGCCTCCTCTTGAGCGCCTCTGTTTTTGCTTTAGGAGTGACTCCTGCGCGCACCAACATTCTCTTTGAGCCAGGCAAAGAAGCATGCAGCCCGTTTACTGTCCTGAACATTGAGGGAATCCAGCAACGCGTAGAGCTTTCCTTTGATGGAGAGCTGGCGTCTTACGTGACGATGAAAACACGAGAACTTCTGTTTGAAGCAGATGAAGCAAGCAGAACGCTGGATCTGTGCGTCACTCTTCCGGATGTTTTGGAACCAGGCTACCATTCGGCTCTGGTATTTGTGACTGGCGACATTCCTCGTTCACGTGGAGAAACAACTCTTTCTTTCAGAACCTCGTTGATCACAGAGATGAGAGTGTTCGTGCCTTCCGGCGTTCCTTTCGTGAAGAGCGAAGTATCCGCCACGCCACGGTCGGACGGAACTGTTTCGTTTGATGCTTTTTTACGAAACCCGGGAGAGGAAGCCATTGACGATGTGGTGATGACTGTAGACGTGCAGAATAAGATTGGAACCTCACTTGTTCGCCTTCAGGCAGATCCTGTTGCTTTGCCAGCATTAGGGACTGGATCTGCACACGTTGTTTGGCTAGAGACTTTGCCAGGGGAGTATACTGCTGCTGTCACGATTGCTTATCGTGATACAAAATCTGTTCACAAACAGCGCTTCGTTGTTGATCGAAAAGGACATATGAGCATCATGGAACTTCGCATTAATGATTACCAACAAGGACAGGTCATCGCATTTGAGGCGACAGTACGCAACGATGGAGCCACGGAACTGTCTCCTGTTCTTGCTGAAGTGCAGATGCTTGATGAAGAAGGCCGCGTTCTTGCTTCTGGGAAATCAGAACCCCTTGCTCTGGCTGATGAGGAAAGGAAAAAAATTCTTGTCTACGTTGACGCCTCTTCTCTTGCTGATGGACAATACACTGCAACGCTCACCATTCAAGTCAACGATGTTTCGTATCCCCAAAAAGAGTTCTCTGTTGCTCTCAGCGAACGCGCGAGCGTTTCTCCTCTCACAGGGTATGTTGCTTCTGAGCTTTCTTTTGCACCTTCTCGCACTCTTGTTCTTGGCTTTGGCATTCTTCTTTTGGTGCTTGTGAACGCATGGTGGTTTTTGAGAGGACGAAGAAAGAAGGAGAGCTCGTATGAAGGCATTCCGCGCCCTTCATGAGGTTGTTAACGATAAGAAAGTTTTTTTATTCTATGAAAAGATTTATAAATAACCCCCTGTTTTTAGGACTGTAATGAAAAGAGGAAAGATTCAGCAGCCACTTTCTACGCCAGAACAGGAGCATGCGCTGAAAAATCTCCTCGTT
>CAZDTM010000057.1:0-5750 GCA_964508385.1 Candidatus Woesearchaeota archaeon
GAAAATTAATATTCGGAAGCGTCTTTTCCGCCCACGGCGTATCCAAATCAAGACCATCCCATGCATGCCTTAGATAAAGCTCTCTATTTCCTTTATAATTCCCTCCATTTTCTGCAACCCGTATAATCGGCAGATAGTTAAGGTTAGCGATCAGTTGATCTCGTACAACATTTGGATCATAGCTTTCTTTCTCCCAATCGCCGCCGTGTAATCCATATGTATACATCATAAAATCCTCAATCATTGTATCGCTCAGATATGATCGTAAGAAAGCCTGATCACTAGGAATATTCTCTCGTACCCAAAAGATATCGTATTCATTACTTCCTTTGTAGAAATCAGGGCTTCTGTCTCTTCCCTGCCAGTCCTTCTCAAGTTTTCCTTCCGGATGCGGAAGTCCCTTAAATTTTCTATCTATATCTTCCAGAACCTGCCACCCTAAAAAATAAGGATTAATCCGATGCGGATCCGGCCTTGCAATGCCTGAATGTAGTTCATCCCATTCAATTGCTTCTCCCAGTGTCAGCTTGTCTCTCTCAAATAGTTCATGCCCAATTTTCCTATGCCAAAATACTGCCCACCCCTCATTCATAATCTTTGTCCTCCCTTGCGGCTGAAAGTAATACGCTTCGTTTCTGACTATTTGACAGATATCTTTCTGCCAATCTTCAAGCGGCTTTGGGGAAAATGTCATGATAAAGCCAAGGACATCTTCTTCCTCTTCAAGAGGAAACGGCATCTTTTCAAATTGCTTTGGCTCTTCTGGCTTCATCTCACTAACAAATAAGTCATCATAATCTGAAATTCTCCTTTTTTTTGCTTCTTGTCTGTCTTTGAACATCTTACGCATTTCCTCTTGATACCCCGCCGCAGACCACTCGCGCTGTTCATTTCGGTCTATGTTGTGTTCTATTGAAAGGGCAGCATCTAAAAATTTCTCCACTTCTTCCCGGCCATGCTCAAACTCATATTTTCGTATCCTGTCTGCGTGCAAACCAGCCGTCTCATGCATCCTCCGGTCAGTACCTTTGAACGCAACGCTATTCTTAAAAAAATCAGTGTGACCCAATACATGGGCTATCACAAGCTTATTTTGGACATCAGAATTATTCTCCAAAAGATACGCAATCGATGGATTTGTATTGATAACCAATTCGTATATCTTACTTAAGCCATAATCGTATCTAGTCTTTTCCTGATGATATGCCTTGCCAAATGTCCAATGGGAAAATCTCCCAGGAATAAGATACGCTGCAACTTCATAGACATTCTTAGCCGGCACAATCTCAAAATTTGTCGGGAAAGGATCAAGGCCAAGATCACGTGCAATCTCCGCAATGTCTTCAGTTGCTGCACTAAGCTCCGAATTCTCTGATTCTAAAACGTGTTTGGCTTTTTCTGGCTCCACTCCGGGTTGAAATTCTTTGCTCATGCTCTGCTGACAGCTCCCTCAACTGTCTCCTTTTTGAAGAATTGCCGAAGAACCGGATAGGTATCATCTTTACTCTTCAGCGTTGCTTTTGTGAATTTTGGGCTAGTTATTCTTGCAAACTCCTTCATGAGAGTTGAATCTGATCCCCATGCACCTGTGCGTATTTCACCATACCCTACCTGATTTGACCGTTCAACAAGCTGCTTGACATATTCTATGCATAGTTCATTGTCGTTTCCCCAGTTATCACCATCTGAGAAATGGAAAGGATAGATATTCCAGTCTTTTGGACTATACCGATCATCAACAATATCAAGGGCAAGTTTGTACGCGGAAGAACATATTGTCCCACCTGATTCACCTTTATGGAAAAACTCCTCTTCTGAAACCTCTTTTGCTTCTGTGTGATGGGAGATAAAAACAATATCGACATTGTTATACTTTGTGCGCAAAAATCGTGTCATCCACCAGTAAAACGTGCGGGCAATATATTTCTCATCTGTTCCCATGCTTCCTGAGACATCCATCATTGCAAAAATTACAGCATTGCTTTCCCGCCTGATTGATGTATCCCATGTCCTAAACCGCAGGTCATCCATAGAAATCTCTTTAAAGTGGGGATCACCCCTTGCCGCATTTCGTTTGATGTTTTCCTTGATTGTGCGCTTTTTCTCAAGATTTGCAAAAGGCCCAGTATTTCGGATATCAGTAAACTTTATATCCTCGCTTTCCAACTCCTGGTGGCGCTTGTTCTCAAGATACGGAAGGCCGAGGTCTTCAAATGCGAGCTTGGCCAGCTCTTCAAGAGTGACATCGACCTCAAGGTAGTCAACCCCCGGCTGATCACCGGCGCCAGGCCCTGTGCCAGGTCCCCGACCACTTGGCTCCTGACCTATCAGGTCGCCAGGACTACCCTCTCCGGATCCCACCCCTTTATGCTTTTTTCTATCGAAGATAAACTGAGGATTATCAAGGCTCTGTTGTACTTTTACCTTAAATTTTTTTCCGTCCGGTGACGTGATAACTCTTTCCTGCGAGATAATATCCCTTAAATTTTTTTTAATCGCATCTTTTACCTTATCTCTGTGTCTTGCCTGATCTACGTTTCCTTTATCGTGTAAGTCCCAATAGCCATCCTTGGCAGAAGTCTAAGAAACGGAGAATTCCGGTGATGCGCTCATGATAAACCCTCCTTTAGCGACTTATGCGCTGTCCGACATACTTAAGCAGTTCATTTGCGCAGTGCGGGCAATACCCATGCTCTTTTGTCAACTGCTCAACTACCTCATTTACTCTTTTTTGCTGATCAGGATCCGGAGTTTTTGTAGACGTAATAACTCTTACCAAATCTTTTAAATCTGTAAAAAGTTTTTTTTCAATTGCATCCTTAAGCCTCTCATGGGAAGAATACTCAAAGGTTTTTCCTTTCCGCGCAAGTGAGCTGATACGGATCATTATTTCCTCACGAAACGCTTTTTTATTATTGTCATTTATTCCGATCTGCTCCTCAATGCTCTTCATGAGTTTCTCGTCAGGATCTACATCTTCATCTGTAATTGGATCTTTCAATTTCGTTTTGTTACAAAATGCCTCTACATTATCCAAATAGACATTGCAAAGCGTTTTTGCATTTTCTTCAAAGGAAAAAACAAATGCGCGCTGTACTTCTCTTTTTGCCACGTCATCATATTCCTTTCTTGCTTCTTCAATTAAATTTTTATATTTTCCTTTTTGTTCAGTTGAAATGCTGGTACTTTGATCCAGTCCGTCCCGCAAAGACCGCAGGACGTCAAGTGTATTGATGCATGGAACTTCTTCATTCTTAACAACTGCTGAAGCAAGTCTATTAACAACGTATCGCGGTGAGATGCCATCCATGCCCTCTCTGCCACCTAAGTCTTCTACCTCTCTCTTTAAATCCTTCACGTCTCTTGGTTGGAATCCATCCACAGCCTCGCCATCATAAAGCTTTAGCTTCTTTATAAGACTCATGCCGGCTTTTTTTGATTCCTCAAGCCGGGTTAGTATTGCCCATGTAGCAGCGATCTTAAGAGCATTTGGATCTATATGGCCCTTCATGTTGCTTTGACGCATCAATTTCTCATAAATCTTCACCTCTTTTGAGACTTGCAGATTATAAGGAACATCGACAAGAATAATCCTGTCTTGCAATGCCTCATTTTTCTTATTACCCTTAAATGCGTTATATTCATGTTCGTTAGTGTGAGAAACAACCACTTCATCTGCATAGATCATTGAAAACCGCCCTGTCTTAATATTCTGCTCTTGTGAAAGAGTCAGAAGCACATAGAGGAATTTCTCATCACACTTGAGCATCTCAATAAATTCCATCATCCCGCGGTTGGCGATATTCAGCTCACCGTCAAATCGATACGCTCGAGGATCGCTCTCCGAACCGACCTCGCCTATAGTTGCTAGATCTATGCCTCCAACAAGTTCTGCAATGTCCTGGGATTTAGGATCAGATGGCGTAAATGTCCCAATACCTGTTCTTTCTTTTTCTGAAAACGCAAAACGTTTCACCGGCACATTCTCTGCTACTCCTGAATAAGTATTCTCAAGTTCATATCGACAATGAGGGCAAAGATCGCCTTCTATATGCAAATTGTATTCTTTTTCTACCTCTTCCCGCAGATCATTTGGAATAAGGTGCAGCGGCTCTTCCTGCATTGGACATCCTTCAATTGCATATACAGAGCCTGCATCTGTGCGGGTAAATTTTTCAAGACCTCTTTTGAGAGCACTGACTATAGTTGACTTACCACCGCCTGGTGGGCCCATGAGAAGAAGAATCCTCTTTCGTACCTCTGAGCGTTGTCCGGCAGAGTTGAAATATGCCGCAATCTTATCCAGTGATTCATCAATGCCAAACAATTCGTTTTCAAAAAATTTATACCTCTTGACTCCATCTGCGCCGACCTCAACTCCTTCAGAAGCAATAACATCATAGATTCGCGCGTGTGCAAGCTGCGATATTTCCGGATGCTCTGCGGCTATGTCAAAATATTCAGAAAAAGTACCTTTCCAGCGCAGTTTCTCTTCCTGGCTTCTATGTTCTCGTAGTCTTGATTCAAGATCAAATTTTCTTGATTCAGAACCATTTTCTATATCTCTCTCAACTGCTGGCATGCTAGACTACGCTCCTTTCATGGTGTATATTGAGAATATTTAGCTCTATTTGAAGTAATGACAAGAGGTTATAATGATTGTACTCTGCCGAGAATTTCCCTTCTCCTTTTTCAGCTGCCATATTGATCAATAGACACTATAAAACTTCAGCTAAATCTCAGCTTTGAGGCATAATTACGCTACTACTTTCTTACTCATCTGTCAATAGTCCTAAAAAGTGAGAAAAAAGGATAATAAAAAAGCTTAAAGCTAAAAACTAAAAGCGCAAATCCAAAGTGCAAAACTCAAAAGTTTTTTCAGTTTTAAGTTTTAAGTTGTAGCTTTACCTTTTGCGCTTTACGCTCTTCGCTTTAAATTTCAAAACCATAAAGCAGATTGGGATAGCCACCCTTGTGGGCAATTCCCACTCTATGATATAATTAATGTTATGAAAGCTAATATTCACCCTAAATTTTATGAACAGGCACAGGTCATCTGCGTCTGCGGGAATCGTTTCACAACCGGCTCAACCCAGGAAGTGATTCATCTTGAGCTATGTTATAAATGCCACCCGTTCTATACAGGAGAGCAAAAATTTGTCGATAGCGCATCCCGTATTCAGAGATTCCAGAAAAAGCAAGATGTCGCAAAAACATTTATTGTAAAGAAAGTAAGAAAACTTGAAGAAAAGAAAAAGAAAGACGAGGCCCCAAAGACACTCCGGGAAATGCTCACGGCGATGAAGTAGCCACTTCGCGGCAATGACTAATTACTAATTTCTAATGACCAATCAAATCCTCTCGCGAAGCGAGATCCTGCTCCGCAGGACAATGCTAAAATGACAAAATTAGTCATTTGAATATTAGTCATTGATTAGAAATTAGATATTAGAAATTAGAAATTGTATGAATGACTATAGATTTACACAAATCCAAGAGCTTGAGAGAAAAATTGAAGAGACCAAATCTCTTCTCTCCGATCCTTCTTTGGCACAGATGGCTCAGGAAGAAATTGCGCGGCTTGAAGAAGAAAAAAGAACTATCGAGGCAACGATGAAAGATGAAACAACCACCAACCAGGATGACCTTGATACACGCAACATCATTCTTGAAGTAAAAGGCGCAGCCGGTGGTGATGAAGCAAAGCTATGGGCGCAGGAGCTACTCCGTATGTATACACGATTTGCCCA
>CAZDTM010000058.1:0-5541 GCA_964508385.1 Candidatus Woesearchaeota archaeon
TCAGGAAAATCCTTCCGTAGGTGCTCTTTGGCGAGGAGCGCACATAGAACGATGGTTTCATCCTTATTTTTTCTCTCAGCGGGATGAGGTACGTGAAGCCTTTTTTTAATTCAAAACCTTTTGTTAAGTCCACCTGTCTTTGCTGTTGCTGTGGGAGCTGCTGAATCCTGTTGTAGATGGTTTCATTCTCTTTTGGACGAATGATGCCTGTGGCGTCAGTGTCGATCAGATAGATGACATCGCCCAAGGTCGGTTCAAACGAAGCGGGCTGGACCTTTTTCTCAGGATGATCTGGAACGATGAGCGTTCCCTCTTTGATCAGCTCTTTGAGCTCCCGATCGTTCAGACTGTGTCCGAATTCCCCCATTGGCTGGTTTCTTTTCCTTGCCTTTAATACTTTTTCTATCCTTTTTAAGAAGAATGTTCTTGCTCGACTCGACAATAGTTACGGGGGAGACACAATCTTCTCGGTGAATATTTCAACGCCCTTTTTTCCGATCTCTAAATGAACGATGTTTTCTGGCGTTTTTGTGCCCCGCATCTTGAGAATTTCCACGGCCCTCTTGCGGATCCCCCCAATCTTGTAGTGATAGAAAATGATGATCGAGTCAACTTCAAACTCCATCTGTCCATAGACTTCGTCCGTGCTCACGCTGGTGGCTTGGCTGGTGAGAAGAGCAGTGCACTCCCAACTATTGATGAGGTCAAAGAGCGCGAGCGCGGACTCTTTCTTGCTTAATTCGTCTTTAAACAGCAGAGAGAAGCTTGTGATGGAGTCGATAACGAGGCGTTTTGCCCTCAGTTGTGTGATAACTGCATCCAAGGTACCGCCGCCCTCAACAAGCACTTTTTTGATTTGTTGCGGCGTGTACTCAATGAACCTGAAGAGCCCTTCATTTTCGAATTTTGCCAGGTCCCAACCGAACTCGAGCATATCGTCATACAACTTTTGTTTTCTCTCTTCAAAGGTGACATAGACGCCAGGCTCGCCACGTTTCATTCCTTCGAGAAGAAACTGAATGGCAAAGGTTGTTTTTCCTGAACCTGCGCCACCGCAAAGAAGATTGATGCTGCCTTCCTTGAAACCTCCTTCAGCCATCTTATCAAAGCCTGGAACACCTGAAGAAATTCTCTTGACTTGTGGCATGGGATGACCTCTTGTTGGTTCACGCAAAGGCTATAAAAAGATTTCCTTGCGTCTCTTTAGATCTGAAAGAGTCCTGCAAGAAGGTTTCTAATCAAGAAGCGCACAATGAAGAAGAGGCTGATGGTGACCACAATAAGGATGGGGATGTACTTGAATCCCTCTTTCTCCTTTCCCCTCGAAATAAGGCCGATAATCAACGACCCCATGATGGATGTTGCGATCATGGAGATGATTGTGTACGTGACAACGAATTCAGGCGTGATATTCACCTTTCCAAATTTCAGAGGAAGCTGCGTGCTGAGCGTGGTTGGCGGCAATTCGATCTTTCCAAAGATGTCGGTGATGACCTCTATGAGGAAGGAGCTTAAACCAAAGAGGACGGGCGCACCAAATCCGATGGCGGCGAAGATGAAGATCACGTAAATAAGGACGCTGGATCGAACACGCTCCTCAACGAGCTTCTGTTGCCTCAAGTTGCTTGCTGTCTGTTCAAGGAGGTCTGCAAGCTGCCCGCCAGAAGCAATGCCGGAGATGATGACCTGGAAGGTTTTCTGCAACCTTTCAGACTTAATCTTTTTCCCCAGCTCCAAGAGCGCCTTGTCAAACTCTTTTCCGGTGGTGATCTCTTTTCCTACTTGATTGATATCATCCTGAAACGCCCCAAATTCGGGCCGTGAAGAAAGAAGAAGAGCGCGGTCAATGGTCATTCCTGCGCGAAGATTTGAGCTCATTAACTGAAGAGCGTCAGGAAGAACTTCCTCCACAAAGCGGGCTCTTGCGTCAGCGCTGAGCAAATAGAAAGAGTAAATAATGCCTTCCATCAAGAAGAAGCTGAAGATCCACAAGAGCGTGAAACTAAAATCAATGAAAATGAGGAGAATCAGGCTAAACAGCAAGGAGACAACAATGCTGAGCAGGGTGATGTGCGTCAGAAATCTTGAAATATCTTTTTTCAGGTTGTTGTAAACCATCAGCTGAGCGTAGTGCTCGCGCAGTTTTCTCGGGTATATTTTCTCAATCAGTCTGTACATTGTGTTATCCCAGGAGTGTCGGCCTTCTCGTTTTGATCATGCCCATAAACGTGATTTGCATGAAGAACGTCATGACGAGCAGCCCATAGAAGATTGCCTTTGTCGTGACGGCAGAGAGGGAGATGAAGGAGGAGAGGATGATAATGAACGTTACTCCCAGAGAGGGGGCGATAATCGCGATGAGCATGTAAAACAACGCCAGGGGACTGAGCTGACTTCCATACTTTTGAATCTGGATGAGCTGCTCGTCGCTGACTGCGCGCATAACCTCCCCAATGAGAGAGCCGATGTCTGCGCCTTCCTTCATGCCATTCACGATCTGCCAGATGGCTCTTCGAAACAAGATTGATGGATTACGCACGGCGATTTCTTCCAACGCGATGAGCTGGTCAGTTCCTGCGTTAATCTGGTTGACCGCTCTTTTGAACTCGCTTGAAATCTCTCCGTAGTCTCCATTTGCGATGTTGACGAGAATATTGAAGAGGGGAATGCCGGCGTTTAATTGGATGAGAATATCCTGGAGTGAAGGAATGAGATTCTTCTCGACTTCTCGCACGCGGCGCGATGCAACCAAGGTAGGATACATCATCTGCTGCAAAAAGACAAACCCTGAAAAAACGATGGTGATCAAGAAGGGGACGAATATCGGGGCGCCGAACACGAGGGTCGTGAGTGACGCAAGGAACAGAAGTGCAGCGAAAAAAGCGAGTGCAGTGAGACACATGGCCATATACTCAATGGGCGTAATGCGCATGCCGGACTGAGTGAGGTTCAGCTCTAAGTTTCTCTTCCTCTTGGTCAGCCTTTCTGCTACCCCATAGAAATGCCTGGACAGCGCATATAAGGTTGTTGGGGGAAGAAGTGCAAACGGAATCTTGATTGCACTCATGTGACCTCATTTGCTCCAGTCATCTCGATGACACTTTCCGCATCGATGTAGTACTTTTTCATGACTTCTCCCACCTGATCGACATGACGCACATCGTTCTTGACCATCCACTCGATGACTTTCTCCTTTTGCAGGAGATCTTTTTCGAGCTGGGCGAGGGTCATTCCTGTATGCTTGCTGAGCTCTTCAAAGAGGCGGATTGATGTTGCGTGCTCGACGATCTCATCACTTGAAGGCTTCCAGCGGTAGAGAATGTTTGGGCGAATTCCTGCGCCTCCTTCTTCTGTCGTTGTGAGAAACTCTCCAATCTGGAAGGCGCGCCGCAGCCCCTTTCTTCTGTCCCTGAACATGACGACGTTGAGGTTGACCCCTGCGAGCAGGTTGGCCGGGACATCAATAGGGGGATTGGTGAGGCGCTGGATCGTTTCTGAAATGCTGTTGGCGTGGACTGTGGAGTAGACGCTGTGACCTGTGTGCATGGCTTCGAAAAGCACCTCCGCCTGCTCTTTTCGACGCATCTCTCCAAGAATAATGCGGTCCGGCCTCATACGAAGGGAGTTAATCAACAAGTCAAGCATGCTCACTTCCCCTTTTCCCTCCGGGTTTGGCTGACGGACTGTCAAGGGACACCAGTAGAGATACTTGGGAAGCATCAACTCTCGCGTGTCTTCAATGCTGAGTATTCTTTGGTTCGGCGGGATGAAGGGAATAATCGTGTTGAGGAAACTTGTCTTTCCTGATGCAGTGCCTCCAGAGATCATGATGTTCATTTCATACTGCATTGAGATCCAGATCAGCGCCATGATGCGCGCGGACACGGTCTTGTTTTTGATGAGGTCGGTCATGGTCCAGGGATCGCGCGCGAATTTACGAATGGTGATGGTGTGGCCTTTTGTTGAAATGGGGAAAAGAACCGCATTTGCTCTGTCTCCGGTAAGAAGGTGAGCATCCAACAAAGGACTGAGCGTTGTGATCTGTCTGCCAACCCGCCGTCCGATGATATTCGCGTAGTTGAGAATTTGCGCCTCGCTTTCAATGAAGATGTTTGTGTCAAGCCAACCATACCTCTTGTGGTAGACACGGACTGGCTCTTGCGACGAGATAATGACTATTTCTTCCAGGCCCTCGTCTGCGATGAGATAGTCGACTTCTCCGAGGCCGAGCATTTCCCTCATCAGGACATTGATCAGCAAGTTCACTGTCCCCTGGTCTGCTGACGGAAGCTTTGCCTTGATCAACTGGAGGGCACGTTCAGTGAACTTTTCTTTGAGAATTTCCACCGCCTTTGGATCGAGAATTTCTAGTGTGCTCACCGCAACTTCACGAATCAGCCCTTTTTTGATGTTCTCCAACAACGCCTTTGTTCCTGGCGCCACTTGCGGCGAGTCAAGCTCATAGGTTCTCATTGCACCCTTTCCACCAAGGATGCGTACGGTGACGAGGAGTTCGTCAACCTTTACTTTGTAGCTTTCGATGACTTCCATATGACCTCTGGTTCTCCCACAGTAGGATAATGAATGTCGACAAGGTTTTGGTCGAGGAGGATTTTTGCCCACTCCTCTGCTGTTTCCTTGTTGATGTCAAATGCTTTTGCCACTTCGGCAAGCGTCAACCTCTTTTTTTCCGCGATGAGCGAGTAGAACTTGTCAATGTCTGTCTCGTATCCGCCTTCAAACTTCTTGAGGGTTTCCTTAATCTCTTCTACGTGAGCAGATTCTTCTATTCTATACTCAATGTTCTTCCTTTTTAATGTTTTTCTCAGCCTTGTGTAGAAGAAAAGCGCGCCGGCAGTGATGAAGAACATGACACCGGTATAAAATGGTACTGGAGAGAGCCTTGCTGCCTTGATCCAGTAGGGAAGCAAAAAGAGACCATTGAGAGCAAGGACGATCATGACCAGAAAAACGCCGCCAAGGGATGCGGACAGTATCACCAGCTTTTTCTTGACTTTTTTTGTAATACACTCGTCGAGAATTTGATCCACCATCTTCTCTGGCCAGCGGCTCTTCAATGCAGATGCAAGGATCTGGTCACGAGGGTAGCTGGCGCTGAGCGACTCGGCGATGTACCTTCTGAGAAGGGTTATTTTCTCTTCTTCCTCTCGTTCAATGACTTTGATCCCTTCTTTTTCTGCCACTATTTTTTCCTTGAAAAAGACGGACAGAATGCGCTTCAAGAAAGAGGGATGTTTTTCTTGCGATGCAGTGGTCTGTACATTCTTTGGGCGTTCTGGCTCTTTGATCGCTTCTTGCATTTTTGCAGGCTGGATGATGCGTGGCGTCGGTTGTTCTGGCTCTTTTGTTTGCTTCTCGGATCGTGCAAGCAACAACAGCTCTATGAGGCACAAAAGAATGATGAGCGCGCCAGGAATAGCCAGCAAGAGGAAGCCTTGAAGAGCAAAGAAAAGGGAAACAATCACTAACAGTATACCAACTACTAAAAACACTTCATACGCTCGCTTCCACTTCATTTAC
>CAZDTM010000059.1:0-5494 GCA_964508385.1 Candidatus Woesearchaeota archaeon
GGTCCAGAGTCAAGTGGAAATGTGAAGCATACTCGCATGGACTTCATTTTGCAGCACCGGGTATTTGTTTGTAGAGTAGTATAAGTTTCCATCAGTAAACCTCTGCATTTATATTCGCTTTATTGCTATACAAAATATACTAACTATCAAATATAAACTTTTTGGAGGTGGAGGAGTATGGCAAAAAGAAGTCCTTGCTGCGATGGAGGCATGTGCCCTGCATGCGTATGCTGCATTTGCGTGTGTGTTGAGAAATTATCTCCCGACACAAAGGAAGCCTTGAAGAAGATACTGCAGTGAAAAGCCTGAAGAACACCGCAGTAGCAGAAGGAGGGGCGGTTACTGGTAGCTTGTTCAGTGCATTCTGCCCAGCCTGCGTCCCAGTAATCGGTACTTTTTTAACGGCAATAGGGCTGGGCGTATTAGTAAATTTCAAAGTGTTGGGTGCCATTACCCTCGTGTTTCTGTTGATTGGTGTGACTGGTTTGTTTCTGAACTTCCGCCATCATAGAAGATGGTATTTCCTTGCTGTGGGTATGCTGGCTTCAGGAGCAGTATATGCTGGGAGATATGTAACAGAGTCAAACACTTTAATCTATCTTGGTGCTGCCCTTCTCATAGGTAATGCAGTCTTTGATTATAGGACCATGAAGGCTTGTAAAAAATGCGCTGTCAAGAGGAAGGCAATACCATGAAAAACATAAAAAGAAATGGCAAAGAGACATACAAATGCGAGGAGTGTAGCTTCTCTTATAAGGAAAGACACTGGGCAGAGAAATGCGAAAGGTGGTGCAGGGCGAATCATAGCTGTAATACAGAGATCACAAAATATGCAATTGAAGAGGTTCAGTCCTAAATCTCCTGTGTAGGGGAAGCGTGTTGCTCTCGTGCATACGCCCTGGCTATGAGGAGTCGGGCGGCGGCTCTTGCCTTTGGGGTAACATCCTCGCTGAGAGGATTCCGACAACACGCCGTAGAAATACTAAGGCGCAACTTTTCGTCGCTGAACATATAGAAACGGTCAATATGCCCACCAAGTACGGCGTACATCTGCTGTTTGCTCCCGCATTGGCGCATCATGTACCTCCCAAAAGCCATAAGGAGGCGGTGGATATCGGCATCGTTGCTCACAATGCCCACACAGCTGTTTTTTTCTGCGGCGCGAATAGCTGCGGTCACCAGCCCCAAGTCCGCTCCTTCCTGCTCATTAAAGAGGCCCCTGTCCTCAAGGGGATTTCGTCTAGGCAAACAAAGATCAAGGCGGGCGTCAAGGACATCAAGCAGAATATAGACTGGATCGTTTTTTCGCTGTTTTGGAATCACTGAACCATCCAGTGTTCTCAGAAAGGTAGAGTAGGCATGAAGATACTCATCGAGGCCATTCAGCGTTTCTTGCCGTAGCACAGTATCCGTGCAATCAAAGGTGTGCCTTACTGTGAGGAACGCATCCACGTGTCGTCTAAGTTCATCAACTACTTCTTCACTCATAGCCCAGCGACCGCGTGTTTCGTCAAGCAAGGCAGAGAGTCGTTTAAGGTAAAGTGCATTATTCTGAAGATGAACAGGAAGAGAAGAAAAGGGAAGGTCGCTTCTCTTACGGCCTCCTTTTAGTAAGGGAAGGAGAAACTGGCACCATCCATCGTACCGTGTGGTAATCGTCGTATCAAACAAAACAAGCGGCGTCTCTTCGAGAATTTCTTGAAGAGTCCATCTCTTTTCTGGGTCGTACCTGTGCTCCAACATCCCCTCTTCTGAGGAACTTTCTTCTAAGGTCATTATTGTTTGCCGTTGAGTGCTAAGCTGCCACTGTTCGTGGAGATTCAGCAAATGACGCAAGTGACTGCCGCGTGTGCTGCTGAATTCTTTCAAGAGGGACGCCACAGCTAAACGTTCTTCTGAACAGCTCGTCATCCGGCCGCTCATAAGGGTGCGCAGTAGAATATTGAATGCCGAAGTGTCCATTCGTGCGCATGGCAAGTGTCTTGATCGAGCCGCCAAGTGCTAGTAAAAGATTGTTTTTTGCACGTTCCTCTGTCGTCGGGGTGTTTCCATACCTAAGCTTTAGAAGTGATGTTGAAACCGCGTACAGAATATGGCGAATATCCGTGTCATTGGAGAGTACCGCAACCTTCCAAATACTCGGTCTCTCCTTGCACGCGCCAATCGCAAGCGCGACCAAATCTGCGTCTGTGTGCGGATGGTAACGTGATGACCTGTCTGTTTTACGTCTCCATTGTTGCAATTCCAGTTGTTCATCCAATTCACGCACAGCATCAAGTGCCCTTCGTGTTACTGTGCCAAATTTCCAGATCTTTCCTCGTGCATCATCAACGAGCTTGTCCAGTGTTGCGAGATAGTCAGGTCCCAGGAGATGCAATTCAGGGCTCTTCGAATATTCTGCAGCACCGCTTTTCAGGCGCTGCCATTCTTCATGTACGTGCTCGCGCAGGGATTCCAGCTCCTTCCATACGCCACGGGGAACCGTCCAATGCCGATATTCCTGCAGAGCAAGCTCGAGAAGGCTGAGGTAACCCAGAGAATAAGCAATGTTTGGCCTGCCGTTGTGGCCGAGAAAGATATTTCTTACGGTGTGGCTATCGCCAGAGTGATGGATGTGTGGTGCCACGAGAGCGGAGGGAAGTTGAAAGACATTCGTGTCGAGAAATACAACCTCATGAGTGACAAACGTTTCTCTAAAGCCGTAGAGAAGCTGGTTTACAGGAAAAAAATCTTCCAGTGCGTCAATTGATTCCTGCTGATTCGTCTCTTTTTCCATTCTCAATCACTGTAAATTGTGCTAAAACTATCAAAAAGAGGAAAGGAAGGACATTAATAAAGTTTCCGTTACGTCTTGTTTTTGCATCTTTTTCTCACAAAGGTTTTTAATGTTCATCATCATAACACGAAAATATGGCCTGGTCGCTCCGCACAAGGGAAGGGGATCATCTCGAGCCGCGAACCTTCTCAACAGGGAAAACACAGGAAGACATCGTCCAGGACGTGTTACGTGCCGTCAAAGAAGGTCATAAGGTGATCTTTCTCCATGGGAGATGTGGCACTGGAAAATCTGCGGTCGCTTTGAACGTTGCAAAAGAGCTTGGTCGTGCATCGGTCGTTGTTCCTGTAAAGTACCTTCAGCACCAATATGAGGAAGATTACACCAAAAAGAAAGTGATCAAAAAACCAGACGGAAACCCTCTGAAGATTACGGTATTGACTGGAAGGAACAACCACAAGTGTCTATACAACGCGTCATGCATGGCTGACGACCGCTTGCTTCCCTGCAGCATCGACATCAGAAAAGACAACCTGGACTTGCTCAAGCTCTACGTAAAAGAGAACCCCTTTGTTGATGAAGAGGACTTCGAAGACATTGATGATTTTAGACGGATGTCGGTTGCGCCAGCCTGTCCTCACTGGTCTCCAGTCATGGCCAACGAGTGGTTGTCTGGCAATCCTCTGCCCGATGTAAAGGCAAAAAAAGAGTATCTTGGTCTGCGAAGCAAGAGATTCACCCTCATGAAGCGCGAGCCCGGCTGCACCTATTACGAGCAGTTCTCCTCATACACCGACGCAGATGTGATCGTATTCAACGCAAAAAAGTATGAGCTTGAAGTGCTCATGGACAGAAAGCCCGCAACTGATGTGGAGATCATCGACGAGTGCGATGAGTTTTTGGACAGTTTAGGCAATGAAAAGAGGGTAAATCTCAGCTGGATGGAAAAGAGGCTGAGTGATCTAGTCAAGAATTGCAAGCATGAAGACCTGTTGGACGCATTGACAGAGCTTCTCGCAGCAGTTTCCTCCCTCTTGAACAGTCGATGGCTCGATGAGATGATCCAGCACGAGGAGGTGCTGACCCTTCAAGAAACAAAGATGGCAGAAATTCTCAGCATGCTCCTCGCTCATGAAGAGGTGCTGGAGTATGAAGAACTCGAGCAGTACTACGTTGTTGCGAAAAACTTCGAGGGGATGTTTGACTCAACCTACACCTCATTTGAAAAGACAGCAAAAGACCAGGTCATCGTCAACATCGTCAATATCAACCTCAAGAAGAAGCTGGCAGAGTTTCTCGACAGGAACAAGGTGTTTGTGATGATGTCTGGCACTATTCATTCTGCGAAAGTCCTGAAAAACATTTTTGGCATCACTGACTTTGTCGTGATTGAAGCAGAAACGAGTCATCAGGGAAAAGCCATTCCAGTCTTCACAAAAAAAGAGAAGAACTTCAGGTACAAAGAGTTCTCTTCTGGCAGGGTCACGCGAGAAGAATACCTGCGCGCCCTGGAAGCATCCATTGCCGCCGCGAAGCCGCCAGTGCTCGTTCACGTCAACGGCTACAACGACCTCCCCTCAGAAGAGGAGAAGGGAAAGTATGACCTCTCCATTATGTCACGAGAAAAACTTCTTGAACAGCAGGAAACATACAAGCATGGAGAGCTGTTGCAGTGGTTCAAGGAGGGAAAGCTGAAGATTCTCTATTCCACCAAATGCAGCAGGGGTGTTGATCTGCCGGGTGAGCAATGCAACTCCATCATCTTTACAAAATATCCCTACCCCGCAGCCGACTCCCTCTTCTGGAAAGTGCTCAAGAAATCAAATCCTGACGACTTCATGGAGTTCTACATGGACAAGGCCTACCGGGAGTTCTTACAGCGCATCTACCGCGGATTGCGCTCAAAGGATGATAAGGTGTTCGTGTTGAGCCCGGACCTGAAAGTGTTGAGGACAACAGTAACATAAGTAGCTCTTATCGAGAAAGTTTCTGTCCAGTCTCCTGCTCAATATCCTGAAGGGCGCGTTTTCCCAATACTTCAAGGAAATCGCATGCAAGAGAGTACAAACGAGAAACGTCGGCAACCTTCTGCTTCTCTAGGGCTTGAACAAACGGGGTGAGGTCAATCTGGGAGGGCAAATACTCTTTGATGGAGTCAAGAATGCGATAACGATCAATCAAATACTTGTTCTCAGTCAGCAGATAGGAAAAAGAAGTTTGGAGCGTCGTTGCAAGAGACGTATACCAGAAGGTAAACTGATGGCTGTCAAGGTCAATATTGTAGAACAGTGGTTTCAACGTGATCTCTGCAGCACGAAGGGTGAATGGCGCGAATAAACCAAGATCTACCTTGCGGATCTTCTGCTGCGGAATAGGCAACGAACCTTGCAGGGCTTTCCCATCACGACGCAGGAGTTCTAAAAGAACTTTATGCGTTTTCAAAAGAAACCTCTGTTGTAGCGGATGAATGATGTAATCCTGTATCGCCTTTGGTGGCGTATCAAGGAAGAGAAGGTTGGGCTGATGGTATCCATGGCGTATGTACCCTTCCACTTGTGCCTCCCGCACGCGAAAGACATCCAACAGCAGCAAGAAATTTCTTTTGTCGTCAAGAACAAACTCAGGGTACTCAAGAAGGATGGAATTGTCAGGGATCTTCATGGAAGCGCCTCCAAAAGATCACAGTAGAAACGCAATAGATGTTCTGGTGTTTTGTCA
>CAZDTM010000060.1:0-5466 GCA_964508385.1 Candidatus Woesearchaeota archaeon
ACAAAAGACCCTATGCGGTAGACGGGATTTGAACCCGTATTCTGACCTTGGGAAGGTCACGTCCTAGCCAGGTTAGACTACTACCGCGCCTTGGTTGGATAGTCTTTTAAATTAGGATTTATTTAGCTTTGTATGCCCAATTACTACATTACCACGCCCATCTACTATGTCAACGATGTGGCGAGCATCGGCCATGCGTACACGACGATTGCGGCCGACGTGCTGGCGCGATGGCATCGCTTGAAAGGGGACAGAACGTTTTTCTTGACTGGCTTGGATGAGAACTCCAAGAAAACAACTGACGCTGCGTTGAAAGCTGGGCTCTCTGATGCTCAACGCTACACTGACGACATGGCTGCGACGTGGATGGCTACGTGGAAACGCCTCAACATTTCGCATGATCGTTTTCTTCGCACCACAGAAGAAACCCACAAGAAAAAAGTGCAAGAAGTTTTGCAGAAGATCTATGATGCCGGAGATATTTACAAAGCTCAGTACCATGGGCTGTATTGCGATGGCTGCGAAAACTTCATGACAGAGGGTGAGCTTGTTGAGGGGAAATGCCCCCTGCATAAGAAAGAACCAACAACCATCTCTGAAGAAAATTACTTCTTCAGATTGACGAAGTATGCAGACCGCATTCTTGAGCATATTGCAAAAAACCCCAGATTTATCCTGCCCTTGTTCAGGAAGAATGAAATGGTGAGCTTCATCAAAGAAGGGCTGAAAGACGTCAGCTTCTCTCGACAAAACCTTGACTGGGGCATTCCCCTTCCCTGGGATCCCACACAAAAAACCTGGGTCTGGGCAGACGCTTTGATAAATTATCTTACCGGTGCAGAAGGAGGATGGTGGCCTGCTGATGCGCACCTCCTCGCAAAGGATATTCTGAGGTTCCACTGCGTGATCTGGCCGGCGATGCTGCTGAGTGCCGGATATGAGCTGCCGAAACAAATCGTTGTGCATGGTTTTTTGACTGTGAATGGAGAGAAGATGAGCAAGAGCATTGGGAACGCCATTGATCCGCTGCATCTTGCAGACACGTACGGGGTTGACACGCTACGCTATTTCCTGCTCCGCGAAATTCCCTTCGGGCAGGATGGAGACTTCAATGAACCGGCGTTAATTGCGAGGCTGAACAATGAACTTGCCAATGAGCTTGGAAATTTGGTGTCGCGCACTTTGGCGATGGTTGACAAATACTTTGAGGGGGTAGTACCTGAAGGCGAGGTTGAGGGAGAGTTGATTGAACAATTACATGTTGAGAAAATTGAGAAGGCGCTGCAGAACTATGAGTTTCATGTTGCGTTGTCGGAGATCTGGACGTTTGTTCATGCAGTGAACAAGTACATCAATGACTACAAACCGTGGGAACATGAAGCGAGAAGGGCTGATGTGCTGTACAACGCGCTCGAAGCCATCAAAGTCATTGCGATCATGATATGGCCGTTCATGCCCACGACTGCAGAGAAGATATTTGCTTCTTTAGGACTGCCTCGCTTAAGCTGGAAGGACGTTGAGTTTGGGACACTTGAACCAGGAACGCCTATCAGCAAGGGAGAAATCTTATTTCACAAGATTGAGGTGAAAGCATGACGATCTCCTTTGAAGAGTGGCAGAAGCTTGACCTGAGGGTGGGAAAGATTCTGTCTGCTGAGGACCACCCGAATGCAGATAAGCTCTTCATTTTGAACGTTGACATTGGCACAGAACGGCGAACGGTTGTTGCCGGGTTAAGAAAACACTACACCAAGGAGCAGCTCATTGGGAAAAAAATCATTCTCTTTACCAACTTAGAGCCCGTGATGCTGCGCGGAGTGAGGAGCGACGGCATGGTGCTCGCTGCTGTTGATGAGGAAAAGAACCTGGTTGTGCTTCTCACGCCTGAGCGCGATGTTGAACAAGGAGCCACAATCAGATGACCTTACTGCATAAAGCTTAGGGCAAGTTGTCCATCATTTCTCACCGCGACTTGAATGCCGCGATCAGTGTAGGTGAAGAGCCTAAACGCTTTTGAACCGTCTTTCTCAAACGGAAGAATGTCTGCTTTATCCGGAGCTCCGAGCAAGAGTAAGAGTTCTTCTTTGCCGTGGTTTACTTTTGTGTCGCCGTAGAGGAAATCATTGAATGCCGGTTTGAGTGTCATTTTTGCCACCTTGTTGTCGATGAACTGAAGGATAATGCCTGTTTCTGATAGACCAAGCGACGTTCCAAACTCTAAGTTCTCAACTCTGTCAGAGACAGGAGTGTTCACATCTGGCTGGCCGAGACGATCGATTGCTTCTTCTCTTGACATGCCCAGCATGACTCCCTTCACTGCGATGTCTTTTGATGTAAAATTTTCGTTCGTGAAGACATCTGTTTCTGTGACCTCAAGCACGTTTTGTGGAAGTTGTGACGTTGACTCATTGAAGAAAGATATGACAAGAACGAATACGAGGGCTAGCACAACCAACGCACCGACGATCATAAGGAAAGGGCTACCCGATGTCTTTGTTGGGGGTTGTGCTTGTTCTGATTGCGGTGTCGATTGCTTTGTTTTTCGTGGCATGGTGTTTCCTTTTTTTAGGGGATTAAAAAAGTTGTGGTAAAATTTGGCCCGCGATGGATTTGAACCATCGACCTTTATCGGTATGCTTTCATACTCTCGATGGCTGAACGACCGTATCAGTCGATATCAGTCGATTCTACTTGGTCACCCGAGGGAAAACCAATGTGCTCCAGCCAGGCTAAGCTAGCGGGCCATCGGAGTTAGCTTCCTTAGACACTTTATAAAAGTTGCGAGGTATACCCTTTCAAAACCGAAATGTCCTTGTCAAGACCGCAGCGTAGAATGGTGGCGTTTAGTACCCCTTTAAGTGCTTGTGTTTCCCCTTTAGTAAGTTGCAGCCGATTGAGATCAAACCACCCGTACTTTTCTCTATTTTGAACAGAGAGGTATGGACGCAAGCCCAAACCCCTTAAAATATTCGCAACATTGTTCACTAGTTTTCTTGAAATGGAATTGAGCACGAATCTCTCTTTTATGTACCCATCACTTAACGTAATGCCCAGAAGAAATCCTAAGATAAAATCCATTTCAAAGTTTTTTATCGGTCCATTCAATTCAACAGTTAATGCTTTATTTTTCCCTTTCTTTAAATAATTATCAAGCCATAAATAGAGATATTTTGAGTAGAAAATGATCGTTGCACGATTACTCTTCTCTTCTTCAACTAATCTTCCTTTTTTACAAAAGAGTGAGTTTGATACTAGATTAATAAAGTGAATCAAAACTTTGTCTTTTTTGTTAAGATGGATCTTTATTGTCGATACTCCTCTGTCTATAAATTTTGAGCCGTCACCAGCCCACAAACCGACAAAAACTCCTGAAAGAAGAGCGTTATCTACTACGGATTTTATTCCCTTTCTCTTTCTAAGTACTCCGCAATTATTAAGATGGTAATGGAGAGTTGATTTTGCGTATCCATACTGATGCCCGAGAGATTTTAACGACCTTCCCTTTTTGTATTCATTAATTAGCTCCATCTTTGTTTCTGGTTTCATCCTCTTTTTTCGTAATTCCTATTTATTAGAACAACCTCAAAAAAACCGAAGATTATTCGGAAGAAAAACTAATAAAGAAAAAGAGACCGGGAGACATATGAATGACGTCGATCTTTCTCCCTCGGAATTCAAGAAGAAGATTGTTACAGGAGCACGCCCCATTAATGTCGGATGCCGGAAGAATTTATTGGCAGCCATCTTAAATCTCTTCAGTAATAACTGTATATCCCTTTAATTATTCTCTGGGCTGCTAAATAATTCTAACGAAAAATCAGATATCAATTTTGGCGCTACGGTCTGATTAAATCTCCTCATGATACATCGCCGACTAACTGATTGGATGTCTTCTTCCTTGTCCGGGTTATAAAAGTCTCCTTGTAATACCCTATCAAAGTGGTATTTTGCTGCAAAATCTTCTGAGAATCTTGCTGCAGAACCAAAAACTTGCCTGACCGAGTCTTTAAGATATCTTTTGATTGCTTGATTTGTGCGGTATTCTGCATCAGGATCCTCTACGTCAAGACATCCGTCAAGTTCTGCGGCAATTTCTTTTTTTCTGGCCGAGAAATGTTCAACAACCTTATCAAGATTTTCGGCTGCCACCAACACGCCTGCAGCTAAACCTTTTTCTAACATTCTTCTTGATTCAACTTCTCCTGATTGAGACATACTTTCCAATACGTTATCTATCTTTTGATCGATATCTTTTTTTGCTATCAGCCATGTTCTACCAATAGACGGACCGATCGCTGTTTGGTAAAAAGTTTTTGGATCTTCTTCCGCGATTGCTTTTACTACTTCACGCTGGTCTCCCAGACTCATGCGCAAAACTTCGAGATTAGCGTTTGCTATAGCTAACATCATCTCTTGGGGATATCGTCTTACATACGTTAGAACTCTTGCTGAGGTATAGGTCTGTAGTGGAAATCGAACTTTGGCAACAGTAACTATTAGCGCGTCCATAAAAAATAGGGGACTGGGGGATATTTAAATCTTTCTGTATTTTTGCTACTTTACAGTTAATTAAAACTCAGGATATGAGCGAAGCAGACATGCTGTGGCTATGATGCGCCAACTTGGCTTGAAGGCGTTTCATTTGAAGAGCGACGTTGAAGCGTGGGAGAAGGAGGGGTTAGAGACTGAGAAGTAGCGAGTATTTTGATTCTTAGAAGAAAGCGTGGCGTTACGTGATAATCACAAAAGAATTGCGCGATTTTTGGCGCAAAGTATATAAAATTGAGTGCGTACTGGTTACTATGAAATATCGCATTATTGTTGAACAGGATGAAGACGGAACCTATGTTGCAGAATGTCCAACGCTTCCTGGATGCATCTCAGAAGGAAAAACAAGAGCCGAGGCTTTGAAAAATATACAGGATGCCATCAGCGGATATCTTGAAAGTCTCAAAAAGCACCATGAACCAATTCCTCCTTCTATTCAAGAAGAGGTTGTAGAGGTTAATGTCTAAACTTCCGGCAGATCTCTCCGGGCGCGATGTTGTTAAAGTCTTCTTTAAGTTCGGATATGATGTCGATCATCAGACGGGCAGTCACATCATCTTGAGACAAAAAATATCTCCGTTTAGGCGATTGACTATTCCAGATCATAAAGTATTAGCAAAAGGAACCTTACGGGCGATCATTCGAGAAGCAGGGTTAACGAAAGAAGAGTTTGTAAGCATGTCAGGATAGATACCATGAAAATAACTATTGATCAAAAAAAGACATCATGCGCATTGCCTTTGAGGAAGGAGCGTACGACGTTAGTGAAGAATTAGATAATGGAATTATTGTTGATCTGACAAAAGACAAAAAGATCGTGGCTATTGAGATTCTGGATGTTTCTGAGAAAATTTCGTTGAAGAATATTCAAAACGTTAGTGTTAACGTTTCTTCTTAAGTAAAAATGCGCCTCGGGAA
>CAZDTM010000061.1:0-3265 GCA_964508385.1 Candidatus Woesearchaeota archaeon
TGTAGCCGTTCTTGTAGAGATGAGCAAAAAGAAGCTCTTTGATAATGTCGTAATAGGCTTCTACTTTTAGGACAATAAATTCATCTGCTACTTTCTTATCCCAGAATTTCAGGCGAAGATTAGCCATCATCAGCATTTGGTTTGAACGTTCTTCATCAGGAACACTTTGAGTAATAATACCCCCGTCAACACATTCTTTCCAATTCATCTCTTTTGCCATGGTTAGCCTCCGTTAATTTTTATGAAGCCGTACAAAACAACTCCATTGATGATGTTGTTTCGTAGCTCTTTTGAGAGATTATTGATATTTTGCTCAAATAAGAGATTAATTTTGCGGTTTATTTTTTTCTCGTATTTGGTAAGGTCCAATTTTGTTTCGTTTGCTTCTACAAAAATGTCAATGTCACTTTTTTCTGTAAAAGTGGCTTTTGCTCCACTTCCAAAGAGGATTATGGATGAAGGCAAGGCTTCTTTTTGAATGTACTCAATAAGTCCAGATTTGTTGATTTTGAAGATGAGCCAGTTTCTTTTATAAAATTTGTATTTTTGACTTTCGGTATTAGCGAAATAAGTGGGGTAGAGAGTAACTTCCTTCTTTTTGATGAGGCTCAATTTTTCAAGATCAGCAATGTATTTTAATACTGTTGCATGGCTCATATTCAAGTTTCGAGCGAGACCTCGAACTGAAAAGTCTTTGGTCGGGAATTCTATAAAGAGTTCCAGTATTTTGTAGGTGTTGTTTTTGAATAATTCATCCATTTTGACTATGTGGTTAATTATTTGACCAGATGGTTAGAAAAATGACCAATGAGTATAAATAACTTTCGTTTTATTGTTAATCACTTAGGGTGGGTCATATTAGACGGGTGATTTACTCCAATCGTCTAATAAAACCCTTCTAGGGCATTAAAATGGATAGGTCATTTTTTAATTTTCATAAACCGTTCAGGAAAAAATAACCTCATCTTAGATTCCTTTCAGGAAATAAAGGAATAATCAGACGTATTTATGGGAAATATGACCCAACCTAGAGAACATATTGTAATTAAAGTAACGCCCGCCCCCCCATAATTCTCTGGAAAATTTTGTTTAGTTGTTTGGCTTGGTCCCACACGACGTCTACTTCATCAATGCGCTCGTACGGTTTAATCTCCAATGTTTTGTCACGCCGTCCTGCTTGATACTCTAAGATTCCTTGCCATGCGATCATCACACCATTGTCCGTACAATACTTTGGTGGAACTGCTTTAAACACGCAACCCCGATCTTCACACATCGTTGTTAACATACCTGCGAGGCGCTGATTTGCGCCAACGCCCCCGATGAGAATCAATTCTTTTTTTCTCGTGTGAGCGAGCGCGCGCTCCGCGATCTCCGTCACCATTGCGAATAACGTTTCCTGCAAAGAAAAACAGAGGTCTTCTTTGGATGCTCCTTGTTTGAAAAGTTTCTCACACTTCGTGATGATGCCTGAGAATGAAGCATCCATTCCTTTCACGACGTACGGCAGTTCAACGTAGGACCCTTTTTTTGCAAGTTCCTCAATTTTTGGGCCTGCTGGAAAACCGAGGCCTATCACCCTTCCAAACTTATCAAGCGCGTTTCCAATGCCAATGTCTAATGTTTCGCCCATGATGCGAAAATGTTTGTCTTCAATGCTGATAACCTGAGTGTTTGCTCCTGAAAGATAGAGGAAGATGGGATCCTTGACGCCTGTCATGAGCTGACCAATTGTGAGGTGGGCAGCAGGATGGTTTACTCCAATAACGGGGCACCCGAAAATCTTGACGTATTCTAGGGCTGCATTTTTCCCTGCGTGCAAACACGGCCCTATTCCCGGCCCATGCGAGAAGGAGACAAGATCAATCTTCTGATTTGCGGTTTCTACTGCTTGTTTTATGAGTGAATGATACACTGCTTTGTGATGCTTTGCCGCTTCGCCCGGAATGATTCCTGTTGATGAGGTGTACATATCCTTGACGTCAGCAAGAATGGTTCCTTTTGATGAGATGATACCAACACCGAAAGTATCTCTGCATGCATTGTTGAGCAGTACTTTCGATGCCAAGACAAATCATAGTTTATACCTCCATGGGCATCTTCCTTCCAATTCCCTTATTGCTGATTCGAATACCCTTCCCTTTTAAAATCTTTTTAACTCAAAAAAGTTTTGCTCCTGGCTTCGTTAATGAAGGAAGGCACAACGCCGGCTTTCATTGTTTGATGCTTGCCAGAGAATATCAAATTGGTGACGGTACGAATCAGCAACTTCTTTATTGTGAATGAAAATCAGATAGTGTGGTGTCCCCCACAGAAAAATAGCTACCTTATCACCATAGACCTCAAAAGCAGTATTCCCAATAACCTGCTTCTGCAGAAAACGGTAGGTCGTTGGCGTTTCCTTAAACAAAACTGCATCTTCTTTGACCACTGCTCGTTCTGTAATGCCAAGGGTCTTCAATCGCGCATAGTATTGTCGTAAGTAAGTTACATAATGCGAGTCAGATGAAACCAAAAAGCCATCATCAATCCCAAAAATAAGCACTTCTCCGCCCTTCTTAAGCGTGACAATGATATCGTTTAACAGCACTTTATACGCATACGTCCCTTTGTGAAGCTCAACCTTAATTTCCTCTTGGCGATCGCCATATAAACGCTGTAACTGGGGAAGGATTCTTTGAATGTTTTGCAGGCGTTGCTTGCTGATTTCCTCCAGCCATTCCGGATTATTAGCTTGATAGTGCTTCTTTCCTTTCTGGGAAAAAGAGGACACAACCTCTTTCTCTTGCAGTCGTTCTAGTGCATCGTAGACGTAAGATCGAGAGAACCCTGTTTTATCAGCTAAAACAGAGGGATTTGCGCTTCCCTCTTTGAGAAGAGCTAAGTAAATCACGCTTTCATTCTCCGTTAATCCGAATTCCTTGAGTTCATGTTTCATGCAAAGTAGAATGTCTGATACTATATAAAAGTTTTGTAGTTTAAACGACGACAAAAGGTCATATAGTCTCACAGTCAAAATAGTGTGGGGGTAGCAGACCATGGCGTCCTTTATTCCATTTGATGATCGCGGAGTGCTAGAATATCTCGTTTCAGAGGAAGGCAAGAAGAACACTCTTCCAACCGTTTCAATAGCATGCTCTCCATCCTGTAATATGCGTTGCCCGCACTGTATCTATGATGCTGGGAAAAAGAAGCCCGGTGCCCTAACCAAGAAGGAAAAGCTTCAGGTGCTGGAGGAGTCGTGGAAGCTGGGTGCCCGGTTCCT
>CAZDTM010000061.1:3278-5283 GCA_964508385.1 Candidatus Woesearchaeota archaeon
GACGATGCGACACTCGATTTGGTCGCTCTGGCAACAAAATACAATAAAAAAACATTTCTTTATACAAATGCCTCATTGATAACACCAGAAATTGCCCACACTCTTTACGATTATGAAGTCTGTCTTGGTGTGAAATGTGATTCATTGAATCCAGCTACCTTTAATGCGATGCTGGGTGCACTGCAAGCGGAAAAGATCTATCAAGGCATCGAACATTTACTTCGCGCAGGATACAATCGCCCCGTAGTGAGAAATGGGCGAAAAGTTACACGGCTCGGTCTTGTGTGCACACTTACCTCACTGAATACGAAAGATATTGAAGAAGTGAGAGATGTTGCGCGCTTTGCTTGGGACAACAGTATCTTCTTTGGAGCAGCGCGTTTAGAGCGCGGCGGTCGAGCACAAGGAACAGTATGGGACGCGTTCCGAATCCCAGAACAAAAAAAGGTGGTGGCGTTTATTGACTGGTGCTCTGAACAAACAGGTATTAACTACTGGGACGCGCAACCAACCCCATACTGCATTGGTGTATGCGGCATACAAGTCTCGGACAATGGGGGGGTGTGGGTCACGGAATATGGCGGAAGTTGTGATTTTACAGAACCGGATGGAGAAAGTTTTCCGGAAAAGATTATTATTCTAGGAAACGTGCGTAGGGATCCCCTACCACTGATTGTACAACAAGTATGGAGTTTCAGAAAAAAGCGGGTAGCTGATGGTGTGCTTGAAAGAAAACGAGCAGCCTATGAAGCGTCTAAAGACACCTATCCGAATGGTTTGCAAGATTGTGGTTCAGCAAGAACGCACACTCTCTTTATGCCGTTCTACGACTACGTTACTGGCATTGTTAGTCGACTATAACCCTTTCTGGAGAACATGATGAGAACGATTTGGGGGCGTCATCCACAATCACATAATCTAACACAAGAGGAAATTCCAGTCCTGCCAAAAAAGTATAACCTTGCAGATGGTCACGTCCATAGAAAGTGGGACGTTGGGCTCGAAGAAGCCCTTGCCCATTTAGATGACCTCTTTCGTGAAGTATCGCGAGAGCAGTTACCTGCATTAGAGCACGACTTTTTGCGAAAATTTTATGGTCTTATGGGACAATGCTATGATGAGAGATACTATGAATACTTTTTTTGTACGTCTGCGTCCATGGCTCTTGAGATCATAGCCAATTACCTCCGCCAAGAAAAGAAATCAGTAACTCTCATTGAGCCGTGTTTTGACAACCTCCCGGACATCTTTAGACGACATAATATCCCTCTCACTCCTCTTCCAGACAGTATCATTGCGCAAGGAAAGCTCAGTTCTTTTCTTGAAGATGATACCTCTTCCGCCCTTTGTTTGGTCTCTCCGAATAACCCAACGGGAACTGTTCTCACCCGAAAAGATTTAGAAGCCGTCGTTTACCATTGCCAGAGAAGATCTGTGCCCGTAGTCATTGATGCTTCGTTTCGCGCATACCACTCCGATCAGTGGGACCAGTACGCGCTGTTACGTGATGCAGGTATTGAATGCTTGGTCGTTGAAGATACAGGAAAAACGTGGCCTACACACGAATTAAAGCTGGGAATTCTTGCCGTCTCTCCACATCTTATTGATAAGATTTATCACATTTATTCAGACATGATTCTTCACGTTTCTCCGTTTACCGTTAGGCTTCTAACAATCTGTGTTGAGAATTCAATCCAACAAAGTTTGCGTGATGTACGAGAGGTTGTACGCCATAATCGAGAAGTCCTCTATCGTGCAGTTGAAGGAACGATACTCCAGCCAACAGAACAGCCATTCATGAGCGTTTCTTGGCTGAAAGTAGGTGGGGGGCACACGGCCGCAGAAGTGCGATCTCGCACAGAAGAAAAAGGAGTTTACCTTCTTCCAGGAACCTACTTCTATTGGTCGAACAAGGCTAAAGGTGAACGTTTTCTGCGTATTGCTCTTGCGAGAGACCCAGAAATGTTCTCAGAAGCTGTAGCAATACTCGGTAATCAAGTGAGAG
>CAZDTM010000062.1:0-5151 GCA_964508385.1 Candidatus Woesearchaeota archaeon
TTGAACCCTCGACCCCCTGGTCTCTCCGAGCTTAAGAGCTTCACCCTTCTGTCAGGTGCTCTAACCAGGCTGAGCTACGGACCCTTTGGTAGTGTGAGCCGACAACCATTTTAAAAGATTTGTGAGTGAATCTTACTGAGGAAAACTATATAAAGATGGCTCTGTGCGTGCTGTTTCATGGAATATGTTCTCAAAAAGAGGCCAAAAAAACCAGTTATCATTGAGGGCTTTCCAGGATATGGCCTTGTTGGCACTATCTCTACTGAATACCTCATCAAGCAGTTGAACGCAAAACCTATTGGCTATGCGGAAATGAAAGAGGTGCCCCCGGTTGTGGCAATTCACCAAGGATGCGCAGTAGAACCACTTGGCTTGTTTTATGCTGAGAAACAAAATATTCTCATTGTTCACGCCTTAGCTGGAGTCCAAGGATTTGAGTGGCAGCTCGCAGACCTGATTGTGAAGCTTGCGAAAGATCTTGATGCCAAAGAGGTGATTAGTTTAGAGGGAGTTGGCGGCGGTCAAGAAGAAACGGCGACGTTTTATCTGCTCGGAAGCATGTGTGCCGACAAAAAGGTTGCTGTTCCGGGGGTGACGCGGCTAGAGGAAGGGATTATCATGGGCGTTGCTGGCGCACTCTTGCTGAAAGAAGACATCAAACTGACGTGCTTCTTTGCATCAACGCATTCGACGCTTCCTGATTCCAAAGCCGCTGCAGCATTGGTGAAAATTGTTAATACGTACTTGGACCTTGGTCTCGATATGAAACCCCTGGTAAAACGGGCGGAGAACTTCGAGGCGAAATTGCGCGAGGTCATCAAGAAATCCGCAGGCTCTGAGAATCTGCCAAAAAAAGAAGGTCCTGGCTACTTTGGTTGATGAAAATTTATTTCCTTTTTTTAGTTCTTGTTCTTGTTTTTTTCAGCGGGTGCAGCAGCAAGCCCTTTGTTCGGATTGGCGATGCGAAGATCTTTGTTGAAATTGCTGACGAACAGGACGAGCGGGTGCGCGGCCTCATGTTCAGAAAAGAGCTTTGCGAAACCTGCGGGATGCTTTTCGTTTTTCCTTCTAGCGAAAAATATGGCTTTTGGATGAAGAACACGCTCATTCCTCTTGACATGATTTTCATTGATGAGGCAGGAACTATTGTTGACGTGCTCTCTGCTGAGCCCTGCGTGGAAGATCCATGCCCTTCGTATTCGCCTCAGAAAGAAGCGACATATGTGCTGGAAGTTGGCGCGGGAGTTGCAGAACGAGTCGGCGCCGACATAGGGCGCACTGTTTATTTTACACGAACTTTTAAATAGGGCTTCGCTTTGGGTTTTGTGGGGTGAACCACCATTCTTGGCAAACTGAACATCGAGTTGAAAATACGGGGATACAGCGAAGCGACGGTCAAACATTACCTCAGGTATAATCATGCGTTTCTCACTTTTTCAAACAAGCAGCCCAACGAAGTAACTCAAGACGACGTGAAAGCGTTCATGGCATATTTGATCGCAGACAAACACCAGAAACCAGCGTCTGTGAACCTTGCGCTCTCTTCCCTCAAATTTTTTTACGACACGGTGCTCAAAAAAAATATCTGCGGTGATATCAAGCCACCAAAACTCGAGAAAAAGATTCCAACCGTACTCAGCAAGGAAGAGATTCGTAAGATGATCGAAAGCTGCGCTAATGCCAAGCATCGCCTGCTCATCGAGATGCTCTATTCCTCTGGTCTTCGTGTTTCCGAGGCTGTGAATATGAAAGTTGAAGATCTTAATCTTGAGGAACATATGGGAAAGGTGATCAGCGGAAAAGGAAAGAAGGACCGGCACATCATCCTCTCAAGGACGCTGGTGCAGGATCTGAAAGCCTATCTTGCGGCGAGAACGAAGCCGTCGGTGTACGTCTTTCCTGATCCCTCTGGCGAAGATCATGTGGTTGTGCGCATGGCTCAAAAGATTGTACATCGCGCAGCGAAAAATGCGGGCATCACCAAACGAGTTTTCTGCCATGCATTACGCAGCAGTTTTGCAACGCATTTGCTTGAGCAAGGAACCGATATTAGGTTTATTCAAACTCTGCTTGGGCATAGTTCAATTTCAACAACCGAAAGGTATACGAAGGTTTCTACTGCACAACTAAAAAAAATAAAGAGCCCATTAGATTCGCTTAATGAAAAAAGTTTATAAATCATGGTGCCCCATTATTTCTCTGTGCGAAAAAACGGAAGAAGAGAGATCGTGCGATTTGAACAGGCATTACCCAGAAACAAGAGACAGCGAACTTGCGCGAGCTCTAGGAAGATCTTTGAAGTCTATACGTTATATGGCTTGCAAATTAAAACTAAGGAAGACAAGGGGCTTCTTCTCAACTGCAAGAAAACACTTCCCTTTTAGTATAACCTGGCAACAGCTCATTTATACTTGAAGGATAAAAAGTCGATTAGAGATATTGGAAAGGCTTAACGGTTTCAAAAAATACGGTTGACTATTACTTAAAAAATTTAAGATCAAGAAAAGTGGTTCATACTTCTTGTGCGTATTCTCTATTAAGCATCTGGGAGAAAGGTGAATTCAGATCAGCACCGAACAACCAAAAAAAGTTGTCAGCCCCTATGATCGATGACCATGAACTGTAGTGGATTCAGATGGGCAGTAACCATTATCTCTTAGGCCGCGCACCATTAAACGGCGGTATGGCCATTTTCCGCGATGGTTGTGGGCGCGAATGACAGAGAGAGCGTATGCCGCTGCATCCGCAACCCTCACCGGATAACAAAAATTATCTGCGCCAGGACGAAAGAAAATGCGCGATGCCCTTTCAAGACCACCGAAGTCTTCCTCACATTCTGTTAACCGTTCAACAATGTCTCGGTCTGTCTGGGGCCAGAATGGATCTCCGTCTATCACCACAACCGGGCCGTTTCTCTTGATTAGATTGGCGTATCTTCTCTGAACAAAGCCCGTTGTTGCATAAACGAGGTGGGCAAGCGTTTCTATTCGTGCGTCTCTAAACGAACAACCATTCACCTCAACTACAGCAAACCTGAAATGACCGATGTTTCTCAGGAAATCGTGTGCTTTTTTGACTTTTTTTCTTCTGTCTTCTTTTCTTACTGACGGATGATCAGAAAAAAATCGGCCTTTGTGCATCATCTCCTTGACTTTCAGCTCTTGTTGGTTTGGTATTTTTATGGAAGCCACGTAGATGAATGGTGGTGAGTTGTATCCTTCTCGCGGCGGCGGATGGCACTCATCAACGCCAATGAGAACGCTTTCTTTGAGATCACAGCAACGTAATTCTCGAGGTTTTAGCCAGCTGCTCATGTTTCTGTCCGGTGGTGGCTGGTGTTTTTATGCACTCGCATGCTGCGGTGTATGCAATCCAATATATTTTTTTGCGGCATTGTATTGCTGGTTGTTTAGTCTTTTCTTGAAAGTTTTAGCTCTTTGTGTGTTCTAAAACATTTAGTTATTGATAGAATTGTTTTGGTTTTTTAAAAATAGAAAGTTTTGAGTAAAGCTTATAGCTTTCTGTTGTGTCTTCTTTCAATTTCTATTTGCTCTTCCAGCGTTGTGGAAACCACTCCTTGTCGGCGTTCCTTCACGGAAAGGAAGCTTCGCACGAAGTAAGAAAACATGGCTGCTTCCTTTGTTCTGTTTTCTTCGTTTCTTCTTCGAACCGCTGTGAAGGGCGTATAGACGGCAACAAGACCGGTTTCCATGCCCTCTTCTACAGCATACGTAATGCGAAGATCGCATGCGTATCTTCCTACACGATTGATTCTGAAGTCGAAGTCTTCTAGTTCAAGTCCTTCGCCATGGAAGACCGCTGTGTCGCAGGGAAGGATATGATCGATTATCTTTTGCAGTGACCCTACGGGATACCCTGTCTTTCTTACCTTTTTGGGATCGCTTGTTAACGGAAGGCTATACCTCACCAGCGTTGCGCGAGGAAGAAGGCTGGGCGGCTGGAGCTGCTCTTCTGTGAGAAACGGTGACTGACAACTCTGCCCTTCGAGCGCAAACTGGTCTGTCTCAAACGATATGCTGCCGTCTGGGCGAAGAGAGATGCTGGACATTCCTTTGTATCCTGCCAATTTATCAAACACTGTAAAAACGAGGTGGTGGCTTGCTCTTTCCGATCCTGTCAGTTGACCGGCAATCGCCCGAAAGATGGAGAGGCTCTGCTGTTTGGTTTTTTGTAGCATTAACTTTACGAGTGGCTCGCCCGCAGACGTACGCAAATGTGAGATCTCCAGTGCATTCGAGCTTGGGGGGTGAATAACCATTCCCTTGTACCCGCATATACTTGTCTCTTTGTTTGGTTCAAAGATATACATTTTTCTGCGCATAGATGCTAACCCCCTCTTTTCATGATCGAAAGGTTAATATCTCTTTTTATGACTTGAAAGAACAGTCGGCAGTTTGAAATCTTATGAAACTCCCTATCTTCCGCAAGAAAACCTGCCCTGAATGCGGCCAAACCCTGCATGTTGGGCAGCACAAGTTCTCAGATGGGGCTGTAGAGGCTGAATATTGCAAAAACTGTGGTTTTAAGGCGGAAGAAGGCCTTTCTTGATAGTTCGTTTAATGCATACTAGGCGAACAAACTATACTACCCCCCTTTTCCTTAGCTGATTGAGGATTTTTTGCCTGTATTCTTCCTTGTGATACATCTTGTGGTGGTTTGGGCATAAACCAACTAGGTTAGAAGGGTCGTTGTTTTGGTGGTTGCCGTCCTTGTGATGCAGGTCTACTACTGAAGAAAAGCTACAAAGAGTGCATTTTTGAGTAAGTTGGGTATATAACTCCAATGAAATCTTGTGATATTTCCAGGCGTTGTACCTTTTAACATGATGGTAAGAAAAAACGACGGTCTTACAGGACGAACAATACCCCTTGGAGTGATGCGGCCGTAGTCTCTTGCATCGTTTACAGACAATTTGATTTCCTTCCCAACCATGGGTCTTGTAGCAATTATTGCATAGACCTTTTGCTGTATGCTCTTTTTTCTGCTGGCATCTAGCACAGATGATTATCCTCTTTCCGTGCGGCCCTCTTTCTTCTTCAATCATCTACCAAAAAGCAAGGAGAGCCTATAAAAAGAAGGGGCCAGCGTATGCAGAGTGAAGAGTAATACCTTCGGTTTTTGCTCGAAAGT
>CAZDTM010000063.1:0-2308 GCA_964508385.1 Candidatus Woesearchaeota archaeon
ATCACCACTGATTAACGAAAGGAGAAAATCGTTTTTGGCTGTGGTCGTTTACGATGTCATAGACGCAGGGAAGCAATGGATGCCATCGTACATCTTCTGGGGCTACCCACACAGGAGACACCACAGAAGTGGGCGTTAGAAACCTTTGGTAGGAAAGGCAGAAGAAAGGATGATACGCAACTTCGTTGGGCCCCGATCTGAAGTTAACCTGTGCCTGATACGATCCTTCCAGCTTCTGAAGACGTTCGCGAGTAACAGACAAACCGGCCATTTCCTTTAATGCTGCAATTGCAGCGGTTTCCAGGTTTTCTTCACCCGGTTGCAGTACATGTTCAGGCAAGCCATACTTCCACGGCGGATAATCCGAAGTTTCTCGATGCTGGACCAAGAGAATTTTGCGTTGTTTGTTACATGCAAGAACAACAACCGCGTGCAAGGGATCATCCATAGGTACATGCAAGAAAGGGAGGATATAAAGATTGTGGGAAGCGAGAAAAAATTACTATGGGGAGAATATAACACTGTATGGCAAAAGAACTGTTTGTGATACAAGAAGAGCAACAGAGAACTCTACTAGGAGGAATAAATGCCGAGCATGCGCCTGGCTTTCAGGATAATTCGGTGAAAAACGGGTGACTGGCTACAAATCTCGTGAACACGTTGCCGACTGATATGAAATCGCTGTCTCACCTCTTCAGGAGTTCTGCCTTCAAGATGACGAAGGCGGATAATCTCAACATTACGTTTCTCAATGGCGTTACGCGCGCGACCTTCTTCTTCTTCAAAAATTCTTGCAACTACAGCAAGAGCATCGTGATGCTCTGCTACCTCTACAGGGGTTGCGCATACAGACGGAAGAAGAGAAGAAAGCGTCCCTCTACTGTCGTGATAGACGGGCTGATCAAGCGAGATAGGACGGCGCCATGAGGGCTGCTCGTCTTCCTTTATTTTCTTAAGGGGAATGCCCGTCATCTTCTGTAGTTCCTCGTGGGTGGGTTGGCGCGCATTTTTTTTGTAGAAATCATCACGAGCGAGAGAGAGGCGATGGCCCATCAACAACTTTTTCTCTGATTCCTGAGCGTCTTCTGAAATTGCACGGCGGATAGCCTGATTAACCCAGTTGACCGCGTAGGTGCTAAAGCGGAAAGGACGAGTGGTGTCATACAATTCAATAGCACGAAGCAAGCCTTTCTCCCCCGCAGCAACAAGGTCATCATACGCTAAACCGCGACTAAACCGAAGAAAATATCTGGCACGCCAATGTACGAGCCCAATGGTTTTTTGGCGGAGCTCCTCGTACACTCGTTCATCGAGATTCTGGTGATAGGCAACAACAAGGTTTCTGATCTGTTCATGCAAAGGTACGGCGCCAAGAGCAACGTGAATGTCTTCAACAGGGACGCCATAGTCATAACGAGAACCAAACCGCGCACGCCTGACAAGGGGCTGTCCATTAACAAGCTTCTCAAGGATATCTTCCTCTGGAATGCTGAGAAGTTCTGACACCTGAGTCACTGTTACGTGTTGCCGTGGTAGCTGTTCAGGTACAAGAAGCCCAGCACGCAACGCCGTATTCAGAACTAAAGCTCCGGCATAGCGGCCATTGGCAAAAAAAGGTCGAAAGAGCGAATCGTAGTCAAGAAGCGAAAGAAGATCTTTTGGCACACGTTCTCGCACAAGCTCTTCTCGTGAGTAGGTCTTCATCAATTCAAGAGAGATCATTATCTCACCTTTTGTTGTCGTTCACGATAGGCCGCAGCAAGGAGAGCATAACGGAACATTTTAGTCCCATCCTCGCCTGGCTTGGTGTCAAGAGGAAGCCCATGATCCCGAGCAAGACGAAGAGTAAGTCCAATCTCCCGAGCAGAAGTCTGCAAGCGTTCTGCCGCTTCAGCGGAAGTAACAAACTCATCATACAATGGACGCAACGGATTATCCTTTCGTGTTGCACGTTGGCGAAGGTTTAAGTCTCCCCTTCGGAGAATCTGCGTCACCGGCTCAGTAAATTCATCCTGAACGAAAAAGCAAGGTTCTTTCGTTCCTAGATTTCTTATAAAAGGAAAGCGTTCGTCAGTATACGTAGCAACTTGTTGCGTAGCACTTCGATAGTTCAGCGTAACATTACCGCTTTCACGTTCATGAAAAATCTGCGTCACAATTTCATAGAGCGAAGTAAAACCATCAGCCTGCCTAAGAACGTGCAGCGCCCCACTTCCTTTGATGTGCTCTCCATCCTGCCGAAGTGCTCCAGCGTCAACGAGGTGGTGGATTAAACCAATGGGGCGAGTTGTGAGCTGAGAAAGTTCTG
>CAZDTM010000063.1:2408-4926 GCA_964508385.1 Candidatus Woesearchaeota archaeon
TCAAACCTCTCCGGGTCAATGGTCAGGAAAGGATCACCTTCATTAAAAAAGAGTCTGCCTTCTTTTCTGCTGAAGTGTGCGAACCCATCAGTCCCCCCGCTCTGTTTCAAAAGTTCAGCAGAAGGAACAATATGCAGGCTCAATCCTTGCGCCGGTCGAAGTTCACCAAGGACTTCATTGACCTGAGTTTCCATCTCTCGAAGAACGCGGCGGGCGGCATCAGCAGCGCTAACAGCCTTAAGCTGGCGATTTTGTCGATACACATCATTCTCAATGCCGGAATAAACTTTCTTCAAATGTTCCCGTAATGCAATCACCCCCACATGGTCTTCTTTTAATCGCCCGCGATCAAAGACGACAGCACTGTCAAGATCATCAGCATGCACAATGCCAATGACTTTACCCGTAAGACCGCCGTGTGTTCTCTGGGGCACAAACTGACGCGGATTCCCAACGCGGCGACCATTAACATACACATGAACGCCAGCCTGTCTATGCGCTCGCGCCGCATAGAAAAAAGTGCCGCGAACATGACCTGCTGCTTTCAGCCGCTTATCAATCTCGTACTTACGAACAGAAGGGATTTCTTCCATGCGTATCTCTTGGCTATTCAACTCAACACTGAAATCTGGAAGGGCAATAGGAAGCTCCCAGCGAATGGCGCGCCCCAGCTCGCGCACATCAAAGTCAGATCCATGGCGAAGTTTAAGGCCGTGCATAGTGATCGTGGTGCCGTGAAGGTTCGGAGAAATTGGAGTTTCCCGATAAGGAAGTTCTTTCTCAAGAGAAAGCTCATCTTCAAGGGTTTCCTCTACGATCGTGCGTTTCCCACTACGATCAGTCATTAACACATAGGAGGCAGCGAGATCCGCAACAGAAATGCTGCCGATTCCAAACTTTCCAATTTTGTGGCGTCCTTTTGGAGTAACTGGATTCTGAACCTTTGGGCTGTCGCCAAGCGCATAAAAAGCTGGCAGTCCATCTTCTACCGTCATCCCCTCACCATCATCGCGGATTTCAAGCACATCGCGTTCTAGGTCGCAGACAACACGTACGTGTTCTGCATCGGCGTCGTGGCTATTCGCAAGGAGCTCTAATACAGAAGCAATCTTTGAAGAAGCAGCAAGATCACGAATAAGGCCCGGAAGGTTTTTGCCTGGCTTTCTTCGTAAAACATGACTCATACTTTCACCAAAAAAGAACAGAAAAAGAGGCTATAAAAACATATCTTTGCCTGTGAAGATAGTAGTAAGCGTTGTTTTGTTACGGCATCAGAAGAAGCTTTTCTAATGTTGAGTTATAGTCCCTCAACTCCCGCTGATAGCGTTCATCAGTCACGTGTGATTTGCGTATTTCTTCAGCAGAACGAAAGGGAGGGAGAGGGAGGCCAAAAGAGCTGTACGCTTGTTTCAGTGCAGTAAAAAAGCGAGAAGCAAGCTGTTCTCGCGTCGGTGTCGCTGCACCAAGAGCCAAAGAGAGATCAAGATACTCTTTCTTTACAAGTAAACACCCAAGCCCATCCATGAGGCGAGCAAAGTCGATAACGCCTGCAGGGTTGTGGAGGCTGGAGTCATAAACGTCTTGAGCAAGAGATTGCGGCGTGAGTCCGCCAAGAACATAAGCAGGAACGTGAGTGGTGATGATTGTTTCCAGCTGATGTAAAATTTGCTGTACTGTTTCTTTGTGGAGCGGTTCAGCACCAGGCATCCCCTGAAAATCAAAAAAGGTTTCTTGAGGAATAAGGCGGGGATCACAAAAATTAATGCCCCGAATACTATAATGCTGCCGCATGTCTCTCTCAAGGTGCTGAAGGACTTCCTCTGCAACCTGGCGAGGAATCTCTCCATGACTGTAGCGTATAACAAAATCGCTAAGAGAAGGCACAATCTCAGCAAGAGGTCTGTAAACAAATTCAAGAGTTTCTGGCGAAACGCCCAAGCGGTCACGCAGGATTCGAATCAGGTTCAGAGCGTACGACGCTGCAACGTCTTGATTTTGAGCAACACCAACACTTTCAGGAACGCGCAGCAGTTCTGTCGCTATGGTCCGAACTTCTTCTCTCTGAAAGAACGGCGGTTCTGAAGAGTCTGTCATACACAAGGGTTTCACAAAGGGGATAAAAAGCTTTCGAAAAATGCTATGAGGATGCTACGATCTCAGTTCCGCTCTTTCCTTTCAACGCTTTTTCAACGTGTTCGGGAGAAGTAATGATCACGTTCTTCCCGCCATGCTTCAGGAACTGAATCGCTGCCTCGATCTTTGGCCCCATGCTTCCCTCTGGAAATTGTCCGTGCATCATATGACGTTTCGCTTCAAGAACCGTCATCTTTCGTACAGGACGTTGCGTCTTCGAACCATAATCTAGGTACACACATGGCACCCCTGTCAAAATCAACAACTCATCTGCATGAATGTCTGCTGCAAGCTTCGCGGACGCGAGATCCTTGTCAATCACTGCTTCTACGCCTTCTAGTCTTCCTCTCTTTTGAACAACAGGGATGCCGCCACCACCTGCCGC
>CAZDTM010000064.1:0-1832 GCA_964508385.1 Candidatus Woesearchaeota archaeon
GGGGCCGTCTGCTAGCTTGGTTAGGCTTCGAGGTTTGGGACCTTAGCATCAAGGCAAACCACCTCGCGATCTCGGAAAATGTCTCTTTCGGGACATTTGAGAACTTCAAATCCGGGCGGCCTCACTTTCCCTTTCGCGCTGAGAAAGACTTAAAAACGCAGTTTGGATACTATCTCCAGTGAAGGTATCCTCGTACTACTATGAAAACAAAAAAAGTGGGGTCTGCTGGCAGGTTTGGAGCACGATATGGAAAAAAGATCCGCACGCGCGTCATCGCTATTGAGAAGGAACAAAAGCGAAAGCACAAGTGTCCTTATTGTTTACGTTTAACTGTTAAACGTCTGGCTGCAGGACTGTTTTCCTGCAAAAAATGTGAACAGGTCTTCACTGGAAAGGCATACGTTCCCTGAGGTTATCCATGGCAAGCTACAAATGTTTTGAATGCAAGAAGGCAGTCAAGCAAGAATACGTCAAAAAGAAAATCCGTTGCCCCTATTGCGGCTATAAGATTCTCTATAAACCACGATCTGTATCAACAACAGTAAAAGCAGTCTAAGGAGGGGCTCATGGCTCAAGGCGTTTCAGAAGAACGTATCGCCCAACTCCAACAAATGGAACAGGGCATCCAGGTATTGATGCTGCAAAAGCAGCAACTTCAGCTCCAGCTGAATGAGATGGATAATGCCCTGCAGGAACTCCAGAAGAGCTCTGAGCAGCCATACAAGATGGTTGGGGGGCTTCTTCTTGCGGCGGATAAAACTGCTCTTGTTGAAGAATTAACAAGCAAAAAAGAGCTTGTGACGGCACGACTGAACAATTTGGCAGAACAGGAAAAAATCCTGGGCTCCAAGGCTGAAACGCTCAAAAAGAACCTTCTTCAGTCCATGAACAAGGAGGGAAACGCCAGTGGACCTTGAACCGATCATTACCTGCCTTTGCTCCATTGAGGAGGATGGCAGCGTTCCTAAGAATGTCCGCGCTAAAATCAAATGGGCTATTTCGTTCTTGCAAGAGGACAACAGCAAATCTGAGGACGTGAAGATTGATCAGATCCTGCAACAATTGGATGAGCTCTCGGATGACCCTAATCTGACGTCGTATACGCGAACCCAGATCTGGAATGTCGTCAGCACGCTTGAGAGCAGGCAGGGGTAGCCTGTTTGCGATCTACAAGGCTGGGTATAGAAATATTTATATATCGTCAGTGCGAGGACTATAGAGAGATTACAATGGGCATTTTTCAGAAAATTAAGGAAACAATTGGTTTTGGACCTTCTCTTTCTGCGGATAATTACGAGCAGGCGTATGAAAGCGACTATATCGAGATTGACACCAAAAAAGACATCGGCAACAAAGCAAAAATTGTCGTGAAGTCCTTCTTGATCACTGATTTTGCTGACTTGAAAGACTGTTTGGATGCCCTGCGCGAGGGGTACACTATTGCTCTCGTCAATGTGAAGCCGGTCAAGGACAAGGACATCATGGAGCTGAAACGGGTCGTGAACAAATTGAAGAAAACCTGCGATGCTCTTGACGGCGACATTGCCGGCATCAGCGAAGACTGGCTTGTGGTGACGCCGACGTTTGCCCGCGTTGACCGAGGACAGATGACCGAAGAGATTCAAGAGTAGCAAACACAACTCTTTTAAAATCGTTCTTTCTCTTTTTTGCATGGACGTTCTCAAGAATCAGCAATGCCCTTTCTGCGGCGAGAAGAAGCTGACGCTGACAGAGGATGAGATGGATATTCCCTTCTTCGGGAAAGTTTTTCTTTTTTCTATGATATGCGATGGGTGCGGTGCGAAGAAGAGCGACGTCGAGGCTGCTGAGCA
>CAZDTM010000064.1:1932-4911 GCA_964508385.1 Candidatus Woesearchaeota archaeon
GGGCTTAAAGAAAAATGAAAATTTATGAACTGCTATTTGGGGCGTTGTCTATCATTAGCTTTATACTCGCCTTTAATTTTGAGGACAAGGTATACAGAATCTCGGCGGTCTTCGCTGGATTTTTAATTCTTATAGTAACCTACTTAAGTTCAAATATGAAAGGTGTCAAGGAAGTAGCAGAGTCCGTATCGATAGAAATAAAGAAGTTGGATGAGAAAATTAGAATTTATGAGCGTCTTGCAGATTATGATACGCGAATTAAAACTTTAGAAAGGGGGCAGAAAAAATGAATAAACAGGGAAAGGAATCTCTTGAAGATGCCATCATTGCAATCATTAAGATAGGGCTTATCTTATTTGTAGGATACTTGCTGCTTAAAGTGTTACAGGGAGCGTAAAACTGACGAGAGAGATTCTTGTGTGGTGAATATAACCCCCATAACTCCAGATCCAGTGTTCCATTCAAATCATTTATTGCTCACAAGAATCCCCGCCCCAACAAATCGTCCCACGTCAAATCACCGCAGAGCACAGCAAACTCGCGCATCGTCAGCAATGGTTTTTCGTACAATGCAGCGGCGTCAATGGCAATGCGGGGGCAGGCAAGCTCAACGAACGCGTCAACGTCGTGGAGATTGATCAGCTTATCGTTTGTCACTTCTCCCATGGATACCAGAACGTACGGCTTCCCCAATTTTTCTAGTTTTTGCTGTACGTGCTCAAATGACCCAAACTTCTGGCCGATCTTTGTTCCAATAATCACGCCGATCTTTTTCGCTTCTTTCGCTTTTGCCAAGACGGCTGCGCGCTGCTTGATGAGACTGTTCCTCAATGGAGTCATATCTTCAACTTCGTGCTGAAGCGGGTCAATCAACAACACTGGTTTGGTTGTTGCCATTGCTGCACCAACGGCATGGAACTTATTTGCGATCATAACAATGCCGTCAACATCTTTTGCCATCATCCTCATTCCCGTATACTCGCATCCCAACACTTGCCCGTCGTAAAACGCGTGGCCTTTTCCTTTTGGGATCATCACGGTTTTTCCCTCTTGCTCGTAGAAAGCTTTCGCTTTGGGAAGCTGGTGCACGTGCTGCACAGAGCACAATAACGCTAGCTTCTTGAAACTCTTCACGTGCGACACAGACTTTTTCAACAAAGGAGATATATTCGCCTCATAGCGCGCTTCAATGTACACAACAGGGAAATCAACGTTCATAAATGGCGCATGACCATAGATTACTACCAAGTCGCAGCCTAATGTCCGTGCTTCATCAATCGCGACGTCGCACGCGCCCCACAATGGCTCGCCGGAGACGATCACGTCAATCCCTGTTTGTTCATGGATAAGCGCTGCTATGCGCAATCCTTCTTTTTTGAGCCCCTCTGGAAGCTGAAGAAGGATCCTTGATGGCTTCTTTTCTTGAATGCTCTTGATGAGTTTTTCTTCTTCAAAGACGTACATGCTTCCCCCACGCCTTCTCAGTGCAAAACTATTATAAACCTTTGTTTGTTCCTGATATCATGGCTCACACGCCAGTGAAGACTGCCTCAAAAGACTCTGCCTTCTTGGATGAATTGATTGCGTTTATCCAAGAAAAAGGGTATGTGTGGGGTCCTTTTCCTGAACTGTATGGCGGTTTCTCTGGCTTCTATGCGTATGGGCCTTTGGGAAAGTTACTGAAGCATAAAGTTGAGGACCGCGTCAGGCGCGTCTTTCAACGACACGGGTTCTGGGAGGTGGAATGTCCTTTAGTTCTGCCTGATATTGTGTGGAAAGCATCCGGGCATTTGGATACTTTTGTTGATCGCGTCGTGATATGCAGCAAGTGCAAAGCGTATTTCCGTGCAGACAAGCTCATTGAAGAGCAACACGACGTCGCTGCTGATGCTTTCAGCGATCGAGAGCTCTCAGAGTTTATCAAGAAACACGAGATTGTTTGCCCGACGTGCGAAGGGCGCTTTGCTGAAAAGATCGAGAAAAAAAGCCTTATGATGAAAACTGTTGTTGGTGGCGCTGATGCAAGTCTACGGCCGGAAACTGCAACAGTGACGTACCTTCCTTTCAAACGCTATACAGAATTCTTTCGCAAGAAACTGCCCATGATGGTTTTCCAGATTGGAAAGGCATTCAGGAATGAAGTCAGCCCGCGACAGCACTTGCTGCGGTGCAGAGAATTTACACAAGCGGAAGGGCAGCTCTTTATTGATCCCGCCATGAAGAACCAATGGGCACTCTTTGATAACGTAAAGAATGAAAAACTTCCCCTGTTTGTGCATGAAGACCAGCAAGCAGGAAAGAAGCACGGCGTGATGTCGCTGCATGACGCGATTAAAAAGAAATATCTGACAAGCCAGGCATATGCGTGGTGCCTGTACGTTGCGTATCAGCAGTTTGCTTCGATGGGCATTCCTCCTGAGCGCATCAGAATACGACAGCATGGATCTGAAGAGAGAGCGTTCTACGCCAGCGACGCGTGGGACATCGAAGTGCACCTGAAGAGTTTTGGTTGGGTGGAGATGGTGGGGGTGCATGATCGTGGAGACTATGACCTCAAGCAGCATGCACAATTTTCAAACACTGCGCTAGAAGCAGAAACCGAGAAGGGAAAGATCGTTCCCCATGTGCTTGAAATTGCATTTGGCATTGACAGGTTCATGTTTGCGCTAGTGGATTTGTTTTACAGAAAACAAGAGAAAGAAGAAGGCAAAACGATGTTTGCCGTGCCCTACCCTTTAGCGCCCATTGATGTCGCGATTTCGAAAGTAATGAAAAAAGATGGCTTGCCAGAACTTGCTACGCAGATTAAGCAAGAGCTTGAGAGACATTTTGTTGTGATGTATGACGAAGCAGGAAGCATTGGACGACGATACTTGCGCGCCGCTGAACAAGGAGCCCCTTACTGCATTACTGTTGACTATGACTCGCTGAAGAAGAACGATGTGGCTGTAAGAGATCGAGATACAGAACAACAAATGC
>CAZDTM010000065.1:0-4811 GCA_964508385.1 Candidatus Woesearchaeota archaeon
TTTGTGAGCAGGCCTGCGGCCTGCGATAGAAAGGCTTATTTATTGTGCAAAGCCGTTTCGCGTAGAAAGAACGAGAGAAGAATCATGCAACGACAGAAAAAACATGTGATCTGCTTTGATCTTGACAACACATTAATTCATGGCAACAAAGCGCATCTCGAAGCGTATAAGTATGCATTCGCAAAGAACAAGTTACGGCCATCCTCAGAAAAAGACATTCTCAAGCATTTTGGTTTGGTGAGCCAGCTGATTATCAAGAAGCTCTACCCTGGTCTCTCGCGAAAACAGCTCAGGAAGGTAAACAGAGACCATGAAGACGCCTTGCTCACAAGAACGTACGTCCTCGTAAAACCAATTCTGGGCGCACGAGAATGTTTGAAAGAGCTGAGAAAACAGGGATACCGTCTCGCTCTCGTCACCAACTGCAACAAGAGAGTGTTGAAAAAAATCATGAAGGCTTCTGGAATAGACAGCACATTCTTCAACGTGCTTGTTTCTTGCAACAAACCGCTTCACCCGAAACCAGCCCCAGATGAAATCTTCAAAGCCGAGCACCTTCTCAACATGCAGGCAGACTACATGGTAGGCGATACAATCTATGACCTCATTGCCGCACGTCGCGCCGGTGTCAGGGCGATTGCAGTGTGCACTGGAACAGAATCAAGAGCGCAGCTGCAAAAGAAAAAACCGTACGCAATCTTGAGAAGCGTAGCTGAGCTTCCAAGATTCCTAAAAAAAAGGCAGCAATCAATGAACTCGTGAATCAACAACGACTTCTTTGTCAACCACGGCAATTTTCGTGACTTTCAGGTATCCACTAAACTCAGAGTCCATCACCGGATGAGCATCAATGATCTCAAAGCGCTTGGGAAAGAGAGGGCCATCAACAACAAGGGTGTCATAGTGCCCGCCCTCAGCTCCAATATGAAAGCCGTAGCGCTGCGATCGTTCTTTCAGCTCTGTAAATGTTGCAGCATTCAGCTGTTTTCCCAGCCATTCTTTTCCCAGCCCTTCTGCTGCAACTTGGGTAATACGGATGTCATATCCCTCCGCAATCATCTGCGTAATCAGCTCTTCATGATCCATTCCGGCGTGAGTGGCAAAGACTTCAACACCCAGGTCAAAGACAGCATCCCGCAGGGTTTTAATCTGTGTTTCCTGTAGCCCCACACCGCCGAGCACGAGAGCATCAACAGGGTTCTGTCTGACAATCTCTCTGATAATTTCAGCTTCAGCGTGAGGATCTGCAACCTCGCAGGTTGTATAGATGTGGTCAATGCCAAGGGCGCTGGCAAGTTCTTTCGTATGCTCCACTGTAGCAAAATGAAAGAGGTAGCAATCAGTGCGTGATGGCTTCACGCTGAGGAGGTACTTAATGGTCCAGCCCTTCTTCAAACAGTGGGCAACGGCAAAAGTGCTGTCTTTTCCACCAGAATACATAATGGCTACGTCCATCGTGAAGTAGGAGCAAAAAACATTTATAAATGTTTGGATAAAGGCCCCTATGCAGCATCCCGTCGTTCTTCAGATGCAGAAGTTAGACCTTCTTCTGGCGAAAGTAGTAAACAGAAAGATTAACCTCAAAAGTGCGGCGACAGGAAATTACTACGACTTCAAAGATCACCAAGCAGATCAAATATGCCATCAGATAGGCGCTGCTATTGCCTCGCTCAAAAGACAAAAAGCTGCGCTTTCTTCGTTGGTGATGAAAAAACAGGAAAATGAAAAAGAAGCAATGAAGTCGCTGCAGCTGCTGGGGGTACTGGAAACTGCTCTCAAAAATGGAGATGTTCTGACAATGGCTTCAGCAACACAGGGGTTGTTAAGCAGGATACAAACAGGGGATCTGCAAGAAGAACAGGACAAAGCACCGCCCACTCTTCAGCTGACGCTCGTGCCTGAGGAAATCAGAAAAGAAATGGAGTCAGATGCCAAAGAATTGGAAAAATGTTTCAGGGCAGAATGCTACAAATCCTGTGCCATATTATGCGGAAGGATGTTAGAAACCGCCTTGCATAGAAAGTATTACGAAGAGACCGGCCAGGATCTCTTGGAAAAAAGCCCAGGTATCGGCTTGGGAAACCTCGTAGCGAAGCTGAGCGAGAAGGAAATCTTCGATGATCCGGGTATCACGCAACAAATTCATTTGATCAACCAGATAAGGATCTTTTCAGTTCATAAGAAGAAAGTTCCTTTTAACCCAAACAAGAATCAGGTGCAGGCAATGATTCTGTACACTCTTGACATCTTGAACAGGCTGTTTAGCCGCAGAAGATCATAGAAATCGCAAAAGGCTTATAAAGAACAAAACATCGTGAAAAACGAGAAAAAGACAGTTTCTGACCAGAAAGGCGTAGGGGAATTGTAAGATGGAAGAGCGCAAAGAAAAGAAGTACGTATTCACAATCTTTTTCATACTTGTCGCTGCCGTCTCTCTCTTTTTGATTAAGTCTTTTGCAATCTCTGTAATAAGCGCAATCCTCTTGGCCTATATTTTCTATCCACTCTACAAAAAGCTAAAGAACATCGTGAGAAGCAAAAATCTTGCAGCATTCTTAACGACAATCATAGTAGTCGTTATCCTCATCATCCCGATCGTGTTTGCCGCAAATGCTCTGCTGAACGAATCGTTGCAATTTTTCAGGACCGTGAGAGCCACAGAGCTCGGTGGACTCGATCAGCTGACATCCAAGATTAGCAGTGATGTCGAAATCCAAACCTATGTTAAGGACTTGGTGACAAAGCTGTCTTTGAGTGTCGCAAAGGGGACTTCAGATTTCATTTTCACATTGCCAAGAAAGATTCTGTCGTTGTTCGTGATGCTCTTCACCATGTTTTATCTGCTTAAGGGTGGTGCTGATCTCGTCGTCAACTTAGGAAAGCACATACCCCTCAAGGAAAGTCATCAGGCGAACATTGCAAGAAGGATTAACAGCGTTCTGTATGCTTCTATTTTTGGCATTGTTGTCATTGCCTTCGTTCAGGGGGTATTGGGGGCGATTGGGTTCTGGATCTTCGGCATGCGTTCTCCTATTTTATGGGGAAGTGTCATGGTCATTCTTGCCATGCTGCCGCTGATAGGAACCTACATAGTCTGGCTACCTGCAGCATTATACAAGATCTACATAGGTGACGCCTTCAACGGAATAGGATTGCTGCTCTACGGCACGCTCATTGTCTCAACCATTGACAATATTATCAGGCCAAAAATAGTGAGCGAACGAGGAAGAATTCACCCCGTCTTTGTCCTTCTTGGTGTTCTCGGTGGCTTGGAGGTCTTCGGTTTGCTGGGGCTCATCTTGGGCCCAATCATTCTCTCGGTCTTTGTAGTTCTTGTTGAAATTTACGTCTTAGAAAAACAGGAAGCCAGAGCGTAAAAAAAGGAAAAGACGAAAAGGCTAACGAAAGCTTTATAAACAAACGGTCATAAAAGGAACTTGGATTTTCCATGATTCGTATGAAAAAGATGGGGTGGAGATAAATGAGTCTTGGGGGAATAACTAAATTACTAATACCTATACTTTTCTTAACAGCGCTCTTCTCAACGGTTGCCTTTGCGCAGCTCAACCTTACCGTCGCAAGCCCAGCCAACAATGAATACCTGACAGGCTCAGTCGCCTTCAGAATCACCAACAACACGGGCGAACCAGCCAACTTCAGCGTCAGAAACGTGGAATACTACTTTGAACTCTCCAATGGAACAAGAACCCTCTTTGCCAATGTCACCAGAGCGGTCGTGGGTGCCGGCGTCAGCAACTTCACCGGTCTCACCACATTCAACACCACAAATGACACGACACTCGGCCCATTCTTTGATGTCCTTGCCTCTGGAAACTTCGCCCAGATTGTCATCAATGTATCCCACGAGTTCTTCAGCACCAATGGAACAGAAGTGGGTGTGTCCAGTTCCCTTGGTCCGTTCTACAACTCCAGCACCATAACAGGATTGACGATCGACAACGCCATGCCAGCCTTGAACTTGCAGTTCAAGGACAGCGACCTGACTATCGTCGCCTCTCCCTTTGAGTTTGAGTTTGGCGACACTGTCAACATTGACTGCAATCCCACTGATGCCACCGCCGGCATCTCGAATGTGACAGTCCATCTCAAGCGCCCAGGGCAATCAAGCTTTGGCCTCCTCAGCAAGGCGCTGAATGGCGAAGCGCAATTCACGGAAACAGACGAGCTTGGTCCCTACGCTGTGCAGTGCATTGTCTATGACAAGGGCAGCAAGTACACCAACTCCACAATCAAATTTGAAGTGATCAGCAAGCCACCACGCCAGACCTCTGGCTTCAGGGTCGCTGGCTTTGAAGCGCCCATTGGAAAGAAGAAGGTGGCTACAGGCACCACCAATGACGCAGGTTCCTTAACGACAGAAGGGGTGTCGCGCCTCGTTCAAGTCGGTGGAACCGTCGTGCTTAATGTGAAGGGAGCAAGCCACAAGTTCACCATCAGCGCATTAAGCGCTGAGCAAGCCACTATCATTATTGCCTCAGAGCCGGTGCAGGTGACGATCAAGAAGGGAGACACCGCTAACGTCGACGTAGACAATGACGGCATCAATGATGTCAGCATCACCTTCCACAAGCGCTTCCCCATGGAAGGGAAGTACGCCGATGTCAGCTTCACGCTGACTGACAGCCCTGCGACGCCTGTGGCAGAAGAGGAATCAACCACGCCGGAAGCAGAGCCAGCTGTAACAACAGAACCAACGACGCAGGCAAGCAAGGCCGGCCTATGGATCACGCTCCTCGTGATCATTGCCGTAATCCTCATCGGCTACGTAATGATCAGGGGCAAGAAGCGCT
>CAZDTM010000066.1:0-4611 GCA_964508385.1 Candidatus Woesearchaeota archaeon
ATCTGGATTATTTCTTTATAAGCTTTTTGTGTAATTAGTTAGCGACATAAATTGGTTATGATCTCTTTGTACCTTAGGGCTTCCTTCTAGTGAGCGATTCACTTCTTTTTTTATTAGAGATAATTTACTTTTGTCGTAAACTAAATAGGGGGTTGGTGCGAAATAGGTCAAAATCACATAGCAAAAAGTGTAAATCCTAAGTAGAAGCCGATGAAACAAAATTAGATCTCTTTAAATATGAGAAAAAATTGCATCGTAAAATTAACGTCTTATTTGAGCAAAATAGGGATAATCTGTCTAAAGAATTGCGAAACTTAATTCACCTTCGTTGGTGAGCACTGCAAGAAGATTCAGCTCTCCTGTCAGAACAATAGCTGCAACAATCTCTGTAAGTTTTTTCGCGGGCGATCCAACCGGGTTCCCACTATCTGCGCATCCAAGCATCTCAAGATGTTTGTACTGTTGAGGCAATCGTGTCCTACCACCAACCGTGCCAACAATGATGTTTGGTAAAGTAACACCAAACAGAAGATCGCTGCCTTTCATTGTTATTCCGGGTGACGTTTACTTTACAGCCCATGAGAAAGATAGTTTTATAAACGTCGTGTTTCTTTGTTCGAGTAGAAATTAGTTTCCTTTTACTATGAGAAAGAACATTTTGCCTCTGGCTGCAATGGAGAAACTGCTCAAGAAAGCTGGTGCCCCCCGCGTCAGTGAAGACGCGAAGGAAGCACTACAAGAAGTTCTTGAAGACTACGCTACAGAGCTTGGGACAAGAGCAGTCACCTTCTCCGGTCATTCTGGCAGAAAGACTGTCAAGGCGAGCGATGTTCGCTTGGCAGTGAAAAAGTAATGACGGGATGTTTATGGATACGACATCCGACCCAGAAGCCTCATCTCTGACAATTCGACAGCGACTCACCTACAAGGGTCGGTCTGGCAACTATCTTGTGCGTGTCGGTGAAATGCAGAGCATCTACACTGAGTACCGCCCTTTTGTGCTTGGCATACATTCCTTTGATGAAGACCGGGAAGCTGAAAACGAGGATGACCTTACAAAAACTTTTCCTTACAGCGAACTTGACAGCCAGGCCATTCTCTTGCTTAAAGCAATGCGCTTCCGCATCCAACACGCAGTCAATACGCTCAGCAACGCACTGCCTGGAAAAGGTCTGGAACCTTCGCGCTTTTTAGACGCCCTTGTCAGGCGCCGCTGGATTGAGCGCATTGAAGAAGGCAGGACTTCACAGACCGCGTGACTATTTCAATCTCACCAGGTCGATATCTTTCTTGCAGGCGCTGCAACTGAAGCGAATCACCTTTGCCGTCTTCTTGCTTCCAGGACTTTCTGGATCATCGATCTTCATTTTCTTGAATAGATAGGGTTGCCGCGTTGTCCCCTGACCGTCACAGTGGGGGCACGTATACTTTATGTTAATCTGCAATGTATCTTCATATGCTTCTTCTTCCATTGAAAACGAGCATTGCGGGCACACATACTCTTTAGCTCGGATTTTTACCTTGCCTGTTTTTTCGTCTCTTGGCTTGCCCATGACTCCCCGTTTACATTGTGGACATTGGCCGCGGGATACCCACGCCATTATTTTGCCTTTTTCTCCGATTGTGCGGCGAGTGAAAAAAACACATTCTTCTGTGGATGTTGGTTCGCGGACGTCCATTGCTTCTTATCTTGTTCCGTTCTTCTTAAAGTTTTCTTCGCGGAAGATTTTTGGTTTCTTTGCGATAGTACATATAAACATGAAACGCGCTTCGGTGCATAATGCACATTCCTAACTATCTCTCAAAAATGACTGTCGCTAGAGGGAAACCAATTACTCTGGTAGGATGCGGTCGCTTGTTTCGTTGTTTGTACGATGAAATGACAATGACGCGGCCAATGGTTAAACAAGAACTAACCCGTAAGTTGAAGGTTTCACAGCGAACTCTTTATAACTGGTTTTCTGAGAAAAAGGCTCCCGCAATTTCAATAATTGAGGCTTTTTTGGAGATATGGTGCGAAATATGCAACAAAACCGAGGAAGAAAAAGATTCGTTTATGCAAACTTTCTATGCTTCCAGCAATCTATTCTCTGTTTCCGGCGGTAAGCAAATTATTTTACCGAGAACTATTTGTACAGATTTGTCTTACATTCTAGGGTATTTGCAAGGTGATGGGCACCTTGCTAACCCTTACTCGCTTTTTGAAAAGAAAAAACGTATGGGGTGCAAAATTGCGGTTTACGAAGAGAGTTATATCCATTTAGACACCATAATCCGCCCCTTACTCTTTAAATTATTTAACGTGCAGGCAATAGTTCGAAAAAGCCATCTTAAAAATTGTCATTATCTCTCTTTTCATTCAAGAATTGTTCATCTTTTTTTAACAGAAGTGTGTGGTCTCCCTTCTGGTAAGAAAAGCCGAAATGTGCATGCACCAAAGATAATTGTTTCTTGTTCCAAACAAATTAAGAGAGCTTTCCTTCAAGGATTATTTGATTCTGATGGCTCTATTTATTCTTACCAAAAAAATGGTAAAACAAAAACGAAAATAAACTTCAGGCAGATTAGTCTACCATTGGTAAGCCAAGTCAAAGAATTTCTTAGTTGCGATCAGATTAGATCCAATGGTCCCTATTGGGATAGACGAGCTGGTGTTTGGCTTCTTGAAGTGGTTAACCCTTTAGATCTAAAGTTATTTAAAGAGCTAGTTGGGTTCAGGCATCATAAAAAGTTGGAGCGTCTGACTAACTTTTGTAGCCCCGTCGTCTAGCGGCCAATTTGGTAAAAGCCAAGGCTTCGGACGCGGCCCTCTGGCATCAATGGAGAAAGGCTGCAACGGAGGTTCAAATCCTCCCGGGGCTAGATTTTTATATTACCTCTTTGTTTGTTATTTTGTGCTTTTGTTTATTCCTGAAGGACTTGAACTGGAGGTTTCTGGAAAGCAATTCCGTTTTTTTCCTCCCTCTTGGCGGGGGGATCTTTGTTTAGGAAATTGTGTCTCTACTAGTTTTATTCCGAATGCAGGACTTGATCAAGAATTTGTCGTACGGGCGATTGATGATCTGCTGACAACAGGTCATGTTGAAGGCAGGACTGTTAAATCCTTCAAGAAAAAAACAAGAAACCTTGATGCAGTACACTGGTACAACTCCTTTAACGATGTTGCTGTACCTTTCCTGCAAGCACTTAGAAGCGCGGGCATTGATTTACATCGTTGTCGGTTTGACCAGCAGGGCTTTCTTAGTCTACGTGCCGCGATGAGCGACCAAATTTATCTCCTATCCCTGGTTGATCTTCAAAACCCAGAAGCAGGGAGGAGCGTTGATTTTTCCTTGTGTACTATACGAAGCGTTCCTTATGAGGGAAGGATCAGAACGTGCGTCGCACACCCAACGACAATTCAGCTTCATACTATGGCCTACGAGCGTAAAGTTTAGGTTGCCGACTTTGATCTTCGTCTACTCAAAGAGTTCGCTCAGGCTCAATCCCTCGTTCGTCCTGTATATGGCTTCTGCGAACAGATCATTTAAAGGAATCACCTCAACGTTGTCATAAGCTGGCTGCGGTATGGAATTAGTCACCATCATCAGATCAACTTCCTTGCATACCCGCTCCCTTGCGTCTTTGCTAAAGACTCCGTGCGTACAATATGCATACACTTTTTTTGCTTTTGCATTTTTTAGCGCCCTTGCCGCTTCTATTAATGTGTTGCCAGAATCAACGATGTCGTCAACAATGAGGATGTTCTTGCCTTCAACCTCTCCTACGATCTTAAACTCGCTGACCTCTCCTTCCTTTTTTCTGTACTTATACCCAATAACGATGTCCTTGACTCCAAGCCTCAATGCAAAAGCTTTTGCTCTTGAAGCACCGCCGGCATCTGGAGACATCACAATCGTATTATCCAATAACTCTGGATGTCGATCTTTCAGATACTCATGCAGGGTTCTTGAGCTATACAGATTGTCAAACGGAATTCTATAGAGGCTTGGGAGTAGAGGACTATGAGCGTCGATAGTCAGCACACGATTTGCGTATATCGACATAACTTCTGCCAGCACCTTGGCACTAACTGCCACCCGTGACTCATCTTTCCTGTCCTGCCTGCTGAACTTCATATACGGCACTACGCTCACAATCTCATTTGCAGACGAATTTCTCAGAGCCTCGTTTATAAGAGCCATTTCAAGAAACCAATCTGCCGGTTGCTTGCTTGAATCGTGAATGACAAAGCAGTTATTCCTCCTTACATTATTCTTGATCTTGACTTTAATCTCGTTGTCTCTGAATCTCTTGATCAGAATCTCGTTAAGTTCAAATTTGTCTGACCTTTTGCTCAGGTTTTGGTAAAGAGACGTGGCAAAATCCCACATCTTCCCTTCTGGTTCAGCAAGCAGAGAACACCTGTGACCATCCATTAGCCGACAAAAAATTGAGTACTATATAAATTCTTCCGCCTTTTTGGTCTGCAGTTAGACTATATCTTTAAAAAGCGCGGGTGGGCTTTTCTCTCATGCTCCTGTCGTCTAGTCCGGCCAAGGACACGGGCTTCTCGAGCCTGTAACCCGAGTTCGAATCTCGGCGGGAGCACTTTCTTGTTCAAAAGAGAAA
>CAZDTM010000067.1:0-4517 GCA_964508385.1 Candidatus Woesearchaeota archaeon
GTGCACAAGCAAAGATGCAATGCATTGCGGCAGCATCGAATTCACGTTGTCAATCGTTGTGTTTGCGACATTGACGGGGTCTGCACGATCCAATCTGAACCGGTTCATACGCATTGCGCGCAATGAACTCTCCGCATTGTCACGCATCGGAATCAAGTATTTATGTTCACGATTATCGATTGCAGATTCCCAGATCTGCAGAAGCTCAGGCAATGTTTTTGCGGTCTCTGCGCGAAAAACACAATACGTTGTATTAGATAACCTATTCTCATGGAACTCGCCTACAATTTGGACACTCGTGAAATCCGCACGAGTAAGACCGAGCTCTTCAGCAGCCTCGGCATAAAAAGTCTCAAAGATCGGATTGGCACCGGAATGATATTCGATAGAGCCTGCAGGTGTCGTCATGACAACATCATAGAAACTTTGTCCTGCACGAAGACCTAAGGGAAGAATGCCGTCTGCAGTCAAAATGATGCCGCTAATCGACATTGGTCTTCCAAGGGTAGGACGCGGAAGTTTCAATGATCTGATGATCTGCGAGAAGTAAGAATGAGTGACATCAACGTCCTTTGAGAGAGTGCCACCCAGGTCATCATAGGTGCTCAATTGCTCAGAAAGCACGTTCTGGTTCCACCAAGGAAGGTTGATGCTGCCGATCAGCGCAGCCCTTTCTTGTTCAAGCAAGTTCGGTGAACCCTCCTCAATAAGATGGTGGAATGCACATTGCCAGGCAGGATCGCACTTTATTGTCTCACGTAGCTTATCTGCGACATCACGCCCCAAATTTAGCGGTCTGATGTGCGCAATACCCATCTCTTTACGCTTCTGCTGAACCACTGCATCAAGCGTATCACTAGTGGATCGCAGAGTACTTAGCACCCGGGGTGTTGTGTTCGGATATTGCATAAAAATAGGTGATGATTCTATAAAAGGAGAGCTATACGCTCTTGTTATAGTTGCGAGTGTTTGTGGACTGTCCATACACCAACACAAATAAAAAGCGCATATAAACTTTGTGGTTCTTTTACTACTTTCAAATTAAGATTAAAAACGCCAGAATGCTGAACTCAAAATGCCTTCTGGACTCTCTTCCTTAAACGTAGCGGATATTTCTTTAAATATCTTCCTAAAGTTTGTACGTATTTAGCTCGGTCAATTGGGGGCTGAGTTGAGCTCCTTTTTGTTTGTGTAATACAAAAATTTCGTAAAAGAAGGCCGGATTGAACTCTATTTCAAAAACAGCTAAATACGTACGTTAATAGTACCTTAAGCGGTTTGTGTATCAATTTACAAAAGAAACCAGACCATTTTAAAAATGGTTAGCAACAATATACCCTAATTCGTAAGCAATTTTTTGTGGCAAACCTTTTGGTTTTGGAAGGGCATCAAGTTGTTGCTGATATTTTTTAATTTCTTGATCGAGCTTTCCGTCAATTTCTTTAAGGAGCTGGGGGTTTCTGCTAGCCAATTCCAGTCTCATAGCCAGTCCACCGCTTCCTCTACTTTTACGCGTCTCTTCAATGCTTACTCTTAAGGACAGTGCCTCTTGGCCAGTAGCATACATGAGTTTGAGGTATTCAAACATGATGAGAAAGAATATTCAAAGAATATAAAGATTGCGCATGAATGTGTGTTACTACTTCCATATCCCCAGCGCTTCTTCTTCCTTAAAATTCAATTCACCTGGAAGCACAAAGCATTGCGGAAATCCTTTTACTGCCAACTGATCAGCCTTTCCCGTCCTGATTTCTTGCCCCTCACTCCCCAGCGCAGCACACCCAACAACCAATGTCTTTTTCGGCAATCCCAAGCGTAAAAGATAGTTCAGCCCCTCTCGCGCCGTCATCATTTTCTCAGGTGTAATGTCCAGCAAAAAAAGAGTATGCAAGCCAGCCTTCTTATTGGCAAGATAAGCCTCATAGGGCGTCCTAATCTCCTTGTTTTCAAAAGGAATCGTCGTTGTCCTCCCAAATTTGTACAACGACAGCCCGGTAATACCAACAGCAGTCAGCACAGAAGCATTCTCCACGACCTGCCACGCCACACCCTTTTTTTCCGCCTCTGCAATAAACTCAAAATGTGTCGTTGCTGCCATCGGGCTTCCAATGACTAACAGCGCAATGTGCGTATCATGAGCTGCGTCCACTAATTCACTTAACTGGCGCTCAACGAAATCACGATCAACCGGGATAACCTTCCTCCCAAAGGTTTTTTCCAAGTCCTCAACAGTCGCTTGCATCGAAGACGTGTAAGTCTCCAGGTACACTTCATCAGCAGACCGCACCACCTCAACCCCGCGCAGCGTCACGTCCTTCGTCGTTCCTAGTCCTAAACCGACCAAAGAGAACACGCTACATCACCGCAACAAAATACCCTGCGAGGAGCATACCAAAAGGATGGGAGACAGCAACGGGTAGAAGGAGTGAAACCAAAGAAACAACAAGAAGAGCGGTAAGACGCGCAACAGAGGAAAGAATTTTTTTCTGCGGCATCTCTAACGCGGCAAACAGCAAGGAGGAAACCACAAACAAAGAGCCCACAAACAGAAAACCATTCACAGAAAAGGACGCGGCGCAAACAAGTGCAAAGCCGATGAACAGATACTGGAAACGGCGGAGCAAAGGCAGCACGCCTGCAACAATCCCCACAAGAAAGAGCGCGATTTCCAGGAGGTTGAAAGGATACACCACCCAGAGGAAAAAGAGAGCAACACCAAAGAAGCAGATCTTGCGGAAAAAGCGGCCGGTGCGTAATCCGGTCGCGCGTTCATCAGTTGTTTTCGTGCCAATGTACAGACCTGCAAGAATCGCTGCCAGAATGGCTACAACGCCCCATGTTGCGAGGAACAGCATGGGTTTCCTCATCGATTCAACCTATAAAAAGATGAGGTCAAAGAAGTGACTACTAAAAAGTAACTAAAAAGGAAAAGTTTATATACTCCAACGTTACTATGATGACGTGAGAATCATGGAACATCACAAAAACATCTCGGAAATGGACCCAGATATTCTAGCCAAAGAAACAATAGGCACCTTTGAAAGAGTGCGACGTGGAGAGGCAGAAGCCCAAGAGATCGAACGTTTTTTTGCTTATATGAATGAGTTACAAAGAAAAGCAACTGCCAATCAAGTGACTGGTGTGCCGGGAAAGCCACAATTGCGCATCTTCCTAAGAGATATCAGAGAAGAGCAAGAAAAGTGGAGGAACGGAGAGCGCCGAGAAGTGTTGCCCCACCAGGGACTGCTCTATGTAACGGTGATTGATGTCCACGACTTTGGGAAAATAAACAAAGAGTACGGCGAAGAAACGGGGTCGGAAGTGCTGACCGCCATCGCCCAAGCCGGACAGAGAGTAACAAGGCCATGGGATGTATTTGTTCACGAATATGGTGATACAATGCTCGCAATGTTGAGCCATATTCCATACAATAAAGGAGACCCAGGAAGAATACCAAAAGAGGTAGCAGGAAGAACTTTAGAGGCAGCTACACGAGCAACGAAGGATTATTTCTCACGAAGAGAAATAGAAAGAGAAGTACATCTTGGGGCTGGAGTAACTCCATGGCCGTATCTTCTTGAGCCCAAGTATGACGGCCCAAAAGTAAGAGCAGACGCTGCAGTGATAGCCGGCAAAGCAAGAAAGGTGAAAGGAAGATCGCCGATTATCTATACCCCCTTGCCAACAGACCTCGAACAGCAGCTGTTAGTACTACAACCAAAACTCTAAACCACCCCAAAGTGATAACCTGAAACCTTAATCTTTATTAAGGAGAAACGAGCCTCTGCATGAAGATATATTTAACAAGAGGGGTGATTTCATGAGTGTTGCGCCAGGATTTATGGAAGCGACATGCTTCAATCCATCATTAGTCTATTTCATTGCAGGTCTTCTCGCAGGAATGTCGTATCATTATTACGCTATCCGCACGGCGAAGAAAGCACCGGCTGCTCCTTCTCCACGCATGATGGCAAAAAGACGCAGACGATAAGTCTGCACTTTTCTTCTTTTTAATAGAGGAGTTGTAAACTACATAAGAGTCAAAGTATTGCTAAAAACAGTTCTTCCATCAAGTGTAGCATTGTTTGGTGTAACAGCAATCTGCCACGCTTCATTACTTCTCGTTTCCCTACCTGCGATCTCTAAAGGATGTTTTCCCAAGAGCCCAGAAAGGTAGTGAAGACGAATTTGTTCTGGACTGAGTGCCCTATTGTAAACATGAACCTCATCAACCAAACCCGCAAAGAAGTAATCCGTTCCTTCGGTGCCAATGAACGTATCATCCGTTGGCGGTGTGATGGTCCCCGAAACAGGCGTAGAAGAATCTTCTTGTCCGTTGATGTAAATCCTCAGCGCCGCGCCATCATAGACGGTGACAAGATGGTACCACGTGGCTGGAGACAGTCGTGCAGTTGAATAGAGATCTATGTCCGAGCCACCAAGAGAGAAGAAGGAAAGAACCTGGCTCCCCCCCAACAACATGACCAGGTACTCCACCCCCCAGGCCCCGTGGGAAA
>CAZDTM010000068.1:0-4369 GCA_964508385.1 Candidatus Woesearchaeota archaeon
ATGATTATAACCACTAACAAGTAATTTGAAAGAATTGTCTTTGTATATAACAAGAATAAGCGAATCACCAATTTGTGCCCATTCAAATGAGTCTTCTTTAATTCTAACAACAGCAAAAATTGTACCCCACAAACTACTTTTTTTATTAAAGTCGATATTTGATTTTTGTATTTTTTCTTTGATTTTTTGATTTGCTTCTATTAACAAATCATTCAAGACGTTATTATTCCTAGAGAATATATCTCGTGCAATAGTTGCCGCAATTAAACCTCCTGTTTTACCATCTTTATCTATAAATTCATCCAAACTATTGAAACCATCAAACACCCCAAAGATATTATCTTTTATAAGATATGCATCCTCTTTACTAGATCCTTCATCAACAACCAAATCGATTTTCATAGATAGATAATTTTGATTCTACTTTTTATATTTATCTATTAATTTGCGCCGCTCGGCGGAATACTTTTTTATTTTGGCGCCCTTCGAAAACTCTCGCCAGCATTTCGGGACGTTGCACTCTGGCTCGTTCCTAACGGAAGCAACTAACAGCGCTTATACTAGAGGACCAAAATTATGTAAGGGGTATTTTTAGCCCTGCCCTTTTTCTTTAACAGAGCCCTGCGTCATACGCTTTCGAAATGCTGCGCATTTCTCGGGGACGTTGCATTTTCGAGCTTCGCCCTCACCTCGCCTAACAACGATTAGTTACAATTTTGATTTGTGCCTACTTGTAAATGTTCTTCCGATGCCCTATCTTTAGCACCAAAATAGCCAGTCTATCTCCATCAACGTCAACAATAACCCTATAATCTCCAACACGAAGTCTGTATCCCTGCACGCCAATAAGCTTTTTCAGGTATGATTCTGGTCTCGGCCGGATTCGTTCTAGGGTAGCCAAGATTCTTTTTTGAATTTCTTTTGGGAGTTTTTCTAGCTGTTTTAATGCTATGCCAGAAAAGATCAATTCGTACATTTACAATCCCAGTTTTTTCTTGACATCGGCAAGTGTATGAAATTTGCCTTCTTTGATCTCTTTCCGTGCCTGTTCAATTTCCTTTTTCGTTTCTTCGCTTAATTCTTGCGTGTCCTCAACAATATTCCAAATGACCTCTTCGTAAGTCTCTCTATCCGAAAGTTTCATCTTATTCAGTTTCTCTTGCAATTGTTCGCTAACCTGAATTGTCGTTACCATAGCATTCTATAGGCAACCATAGGTATATAAGATTTCCTATCGGCGCAAATCAAAACTCTTCGGTCACTTCGTTCCCTCAGCCTTCCTACGCTCCTTCGCCGATTCATACGCTTCGCGGAACAGAAAGGCTCGGAGCTCTGTCAGGGCACCTAGCAAAGGTTAAACAAAAAACAAGTAAGGTTATTAAGCAGCAGAGAATAAAAACTCTTATGGCTAGAGGGCGCATAATGAGCAATACGCATACACTGAAAAAAGGGCTTATCCTCTTTCTTGTTGTAGCCAGCCTGCTCTTACTTGGCGGATGTTTCAGGAAAGCACCGGATACCGCTCCAGAAATAACTGACGTTTCCATCTCTCCCCTCGTTCTTTCTGTCGGAGAGGAATCAAAAGTCACTGTCTCTGCACAGGATGATGTAGGAATAAACAAGATTGAAATAGACGTTGATGGCTACCTCTTCAGATTTTATTGCGGTAACCAGAAACAGTGCACAAAAGAACTTGCAAGGACAATCCCAGAAACAGTAGAAGGAAAGACGCTGATCATCGTGTTCGTTGTGGACTCATCAGAGCAGCGGACATCAAAGACAATGGAGGTACAAGTACTTCCCAGAAAAGAGCAGGGCGCAGCATGCGGAAACCAGCGCTGTGAAGCTGGAGAAACAACTAGGAGCTGCCCTGCCGATTGCAAGGAACAGGCCCCGCCAGTAGCAGTGTGTGGAAATCAAGTATGTGAAGCCGGAGAAACAGAAGCGGGATGCCCGCAGGATTGTGAGACGCCGCCACCTACAGGACCGGTTTGTGGAAACGCTGTCTGCGAAAACAGGGAAGACTACAGAAGCTGCCCGGATGACTGCGACCCCCCATTGCCGGTCTGCGGAAACGCTGTTTGCGAGAGTGGAGAAAATGCGCAAAGCTGTCCGCTAGACTGTCAACCGCAAGGAGGAGACTCCCACCCCTCAGATCTCTTTGACATGCAGGCCATACGCAATCCATCAACGCTGAACCTGAGGATACTGCTGGATGAAACGTACACGAATCAGGAATTGGGCAAGCAAGTAAGGCACATGAAGATAACGTTTTTTAGCAATACGTGGTTCTCCGTCGACATCTATGGTTCTGCTGACATCTACATTCCGGTGCCATTGCCGGCAGAGAACAAGGGAAACGGAGCAATAATACAGGATCACTCTGAAGCGTTGGATCCTGGAGTGAACATGCAGTATGACTTTGGTGAAAAAACTGCATTGAGGTTCGGTCTGCCGGTAATGGTCTGTAACTGCAGCGTTCCTGCAAACGATTTCGGTTTTCCTGGTGAAACAGAACTTTCGCGAAGCTTCAGGGAAGAAATGTTTCAGGATAATGACATGACCAAGGAAATCGCCTATCCTCTTGCATACATCTACATGAGGGCGATGACCGCCTTCAACACGAGAAGTGAAGCTGGCAATCCTGCGCGGTTTGTGATTGGCGGAAGCTCAAAGAGAGGATTGACGCAGTGGGTTGTCGCTGCTGTTGACGATCGGGTAAAAGGATTTATGTCAAGCGCATTCAACTCAGGCAACCTCGTAAATTTTTGGAACCTGGTGGATCAAGATTGGGGAGGAACAAGCTACATTGCCATATCCGATGCCAAAACCGTCCTTGCATGGCTGGACACAGAGAACGGGAAGAAATACGGGCAGCTGTACGATCCCTATGAGTTTCAAGAGTCCATTGTTGTTCCCTTCGTCATGAATGTGGGAACGCAGGATCATCTGTATCCCCTAGAATCTGCAAATGCGTTTTTCCCTGTCCTGAACAATCCAAAGGCATTCGCATTGATAGACAACTATCCTCACGGCATGGGAAGCATGAAGCACGTCATAAACTGGAGGGCTGTGATTCATCGGGCATTTTTAGGCAGGAAAACTCCAGACATGGGCGTGACGTCGCAGGATCTTGGAACGCAGATACGGGTAACGGCGACGGTAAGCAACAATGAGCTCATGCAATCCGTTGCTTTGTTTTATGCAACGAATCCATCAATGGACTTTAGGAGTTCTGTGTTTAGAAGTGTCGCCATGCAAGAGAGCGATGGCGCGTTCAGCGCAACGATTGACAAACCACCACAAAACAATAAGCTGGCGTATTACGTTGAGCTGAAGGACGCAAAGGACCAGGCTCCAAGTTATACGACGAGCATGGTGACGATTGTCTGACTGAAAGGAAGGACAAACGATGAAGCGCCCAAAAGTAAGAGCGGGGAGTAAACAGAGTATGAAAAAGAGGTCATCTCTGAAATAAATCGAACGTTGAGATGCGCACCCCTGCTGAAAGAGAAAGTGCGCTGGCCGAGATTCGAACTCGGGTCTCCGCCTTGGCAAGGCGAAATTCTAACCAGGCTAAACCACCAGCGCTTAGAATCTCTTGTTGAAACGCTCTTTTTAAGCTTTATTCAAAAGGTCTAAAAGATCAAAAGGGGGCGTCACAAAGCCCCGCTGTCACGATACACATTCTTCTCATCGTGGGGGTCATGAATAATGGACGCTAAGTGCTCATCGATCGTAAAATCTTTCTCAGTCTTCAAAGGAGGCAAGGTAAAGAACACCAGATGATCAATGATCGCTTTCAGCAATCTTTTCTTCCCCTCATAGCGCGCTATTCTTTTCTCACCATCACCAATGCTGGTCGTTCGGTTATCGCTAATCACCAAAGCAGCGGCTCCGCGAATTCCTAACTCTTGCGCACGAGAGTAAAACGCGGCAAGCTCCATTTCGCAGGTTGACGGTTGAAGTTTTCGATAGAGCTCATTATCGTGAGGAAGTTGGAAGCTCACCGCCGGAACAGAGATGTTCGTACCTCGCACAAAAAGAATGCGCTCTTTTATGCACACCTCAGAGAGTTTCTGCTGCAATTCTTTGTCAGGATATCCTGCTTCCTTGTCGACGTGAATGCCGTGATAGATTCCATCAAAGTGATAAGATTTCTCGGGCAGCACAACGCTTCCTACAGGAAGATTCTTGAAGCCACCGTAGGCGTATCCAACAAAGAGCAAAACACGACACCCACCGTCATGCATCTCTGTCATCACATCAACCATAGCCGGTGCTCCGTACACATTGAAGACAATTGGATACTTTACACCATCCTTTTCTGCAAGGCAAGGATGGTACACTGAATCCTTCTTAAACAAAA
>CAZDTM010000069.1:0-3977 GCA_964508385.1 Candidatus Woesearchaeota archaeon
GGTGCTGGGGGAGATAAGGGCAGGGAGGCAGGTTGAGCTGCAAGAGTGGCTGTCATCGTTGAAACCTTTCACGCGCTTGAAAAAAAAGCGAGACTGTAATCATGCGCGCACCTCTTAATACAGCGTAATCGTCATTTGAGCAACATCTACAGGAACATCAGGAACAATGCGGACAAAGTTCTGGCCTTCAGTAACAAACGGCGTAATGTCCGCAATGAATTCTAGTTCAAACTGGTTAAAGTAAACAGGGATGCCGTTCACATATGCTGCCCCGATTTTTTTTGTGCCGTCAGCAGCGAATTTCAGGTCGAGCGTCACTCTCCCACCAGCAGCAAGGCGCTGTATGTCAGTCACTTGTAGAGGGAAAGTATACGCCTTTGTGTTTTCAGCCCCAATATCCTCTTCAATCAGTACTTGTTCAAGCACGTATTTTCCTCTGTCAATGGCAAACTCAAGAACATTTGTTCCAACAACAAGGTATGCGGGATTCATATCGATGCTCACCTGGCCAGCATCGCACACCACAAGACCATCGCCGGCCACATTGCCGTTAAGTAAGATCGCTAGTCGTCCTTGCTCGCGGGCAGTGAAGCAGTTCACGACGTAGTAGAGCGTCATGCGTTGCATGCCGCGTACCTCTTTCTCATTGAGCACAAGTTGGCGTGCTTCTCTGCTGTTCTCAACGCGCTCGGTAATGAACGCTTGCACGTCCTTCAAATCAAAGAAGTTCTTGGTAAACAAATTAATGCCAGTTCCACTAACGCTAAACTTCACATCATTGGAATTGCGTAGCAAGCTCTGTGGAATCGTAATGGGAAGTTCCGCAGCGTCTGCTTTTCCTTTGTAAATCTGGGCGCCGTTCACTTCAACAACCAGGTCTCCGCGAGAGTCTTTTACTAAGAACAACAGTTGAACCCTCTCAACAGTGCGAAGATCCCGAACAAGCAGCGTCAGCTCGGCGTCTTTGTCTGAAAAGGTTCCATGCTCCGTATACAGGGCATTGGCAAGGCTTTGTTGGCCTGTCTGTGTAAAGGAAAAGAGATTCGCCGATGCAAGTGGCTTCGTCACAATGTTCCCCGCGGGCGGGTACACTAAGCCAGGAACTTCAGACAGCACGACAGCAAAACTTGGTCCATATCCCTTTCCTGCAGCACCAGACGGAACAGTCGTATACGGCGTGTTGCCGACAGAACCCGGATCCGAGATCAAGCGCTCCTTCTCAGGTTCAGGAAGAAGAATAACATAAGCAATCAGCAAGACAGCAATAAGAATCAGCAAAGACGCCGCAGGCAAAGCTGTCTCTGCACCCCTCTTTCCTAACCTCTTCATCCTAAGAAAAGGAACACCTAATTATTTAAAGGTTACTAAAAGAGAAATCGACCGGCAAAGCGTAAAAAGCGCGGTTCTCGAAGAAGAAGGCCAAAAGCGAGCTTCGTCGGGTATTCCCGATCATGCCGAGCCAGCAACTCTTGCACACCGGAAGTGCGAGCATACTCAAGAAGGCGGTTGTAGTCTCTCTCAGAAAAAGTATCCATCGCTTTTCGCAGGCGAAGATGCATCCACAGGTTCATGCCAATCTTCTTTTTCCACAGGCGTTGATAATCCGCCCCATCAAGAGCTGAAGGCAAGCACTGTGCGGCGTGCATGCCTGGCAAAATGCCGCCATACGTTGTTGCTTTCACCATGGTCGCGGCATCGCCAACAAGATACACGCCATCGCTCGCGGTAGTAAGGCAGGGATTATACAAAGGGATAGCCCCGCTCTGCCATTCAAGAACGTCACCAGGCCGCTGAGCGACAAGATTGTCAAAGAGTTGTTTCGCTCCTTCATAGCTTGCCACACCAACGCGCGCAATATGCTCATTTTCCGGAACCAGCCAGCCTATGTAGCCTGGCACTGCTTGGTCGACATAGAAATCAACAAGTCGGGGATCAAGAGTTTCTTTCATCCTCATTCTCGCCTGCACCCCAACAACAAACTTTCTCTGACCAAAGAGACCAAATGAGCGGGCAACAAGGCTGCTTGGCCCATCTGCGCCGATAACCACATCATCATGCGCCGTCTCTCCATCAGAAAAGCGGAGGCGGATTCCTTGTTCATGACGCTCACCTGCAACAAACCGAGACTTGTAATTATAGGTTGCGCCTTCCGCTTGCGCCAGTTCGCCGATGAAGCTGTCAAAACGTTGTCGGTCAACAATAAAGTTTTTTTTCAAAGGAAAGTAAGCAGATTCTCCATTCGGTGCAAAAACGCGGGTGCCAGTGATCGTGTTCACCACAAAGTCTTCTGACGACGTTTTCAGTCCGAGCGACAGGAAATCAGAAAGATAGGCAGTGATAATGCCAGTGCACTGAATAGGTTTCCCAATAACAGCATGCTCTTCATGCACCGTGACATGGTATCCTGCTTTCGCTAGGGCATACGCTGCAAAGTTTCCCACAGGACCAGCACCAATGATCTGAACCATATGATCTTCACACAACAAAAGTTTTTAAATATTCAGACTGCACTATGAGTATGATTGCGGATGTTCTTCTGGCGGTTATAGCCCTTGCAGGGGCGGGCATGGCAGCATACGTTGACATAAAGACGCGCGAAGTCCCAAACCTGATCACCTACACGATGATCGCCTCTGCACTTATCATCCGTTTTCTGCATGCTGTGCTCTTCACCGAATGGGGGTACTTTCTTTTTGGTGTTCTTGGTTTCCTCATCATGGCTGGCGCGGGCATTCTTTTGTACCTGACACGGCAGTGGGGTGGAGGAGATACAAAATTGCTGATGGCTCTCGGCGCCCTCTTCGGAACAAAGCCCTTTTTCGTTCCTGCAAGCACCTTCTCATTCCCTTTTCTTGCAGTCCTGCTCATCAACATCGCGATAGTGGGCGCGCTCTACGGTCTCTGCGCATCGTTGATTCTTGCAGCGCGAAACTGGAAGGAGTTCAAAGAGAAGTTCAAAGAACTCAGCAAAGAGCCACGCATCAAAAATCTAAAGATTGTTGCACTCGTAGTCGGTGGAGCCTCAGTCATTGCGCTGGCAACTCAACAAGTTGATCAGCAGTTGAGGTTCACGCTCGCGGCAATCGTCGGACTCATTTTGGTTTACCCGTATCTGTCTCTGCTCATTAATGCAGTAGAGAAAGGAACAATGATAAAAAAGAAAAAACCATCAGAGTTAACAGAGGGCGATTGGGTTGAACAAGACGTTTACAAAAAAAGCGTGCTCGTCTACAAGCGAAAGCCGCTCGGCATTGAAAAGCAGGATATTCTTCTGTTGATCAAGGAAAAGATTCCATACGTCATTGTCAAGGAAGGTATTGCATTCATTCCTCCCTTTTTCATCGGGTTGCTCATCACGCTCATTACTGGAGAAATAGTCTTTGTGTGAGATGTATGGCACATGAATCCTCTTTTGGGTGATAGCTACTAGTAAAACAGAAAGAGGGGGAAATCGGAGCACCTATCACGTCTCTAGTTCTATTCTTTTAAACAAGAATGGGCCGGAAGAAAATACCAATAAAAAGGCATAACACAAACCAGCCCGCATAGTTCATAATTTTTCTCTCTTTATGCCAACGTACACTTGTAGACTACCTCGAAGTAAAGTGCCTGATTTTGATATGAAACACTTGCGTAATAGAAGTGGAAGTCTTCATCAAACGTCATCTTATGCGTGCATTGAGCCCAACTATTTGTCAGACTACCGCAATCCTGGGGATTCCGTGAAGTGCTAACATCGCGCGCTTCCATAGAAGTAATAGCAGCCATGCTTCCTCCTGCCCCAAGTTGAACAGAAATAGTTACATCACACGTACCAACGGGCATGTCCAACCAAACATGAGTCGGGAGCACCTGACCGTCTCTGAGAACAGCGTGACCTGTCACTATCTCTCCCGGTTTATTATTATTCAAAATCTTAACCTCGTCGAGAATTGAACCAACCAAATCGCACATGGACGGCGTACAAGTCTGGGCTT
>CAZDTM010000070.1:0-3966 GCA_964508385.1 Candidatus Woesearchaeota archaeon
TTGAACTGTCCTGCTCACTTTGGCACCGCGCTCACGCGGTTCACCAGTACGCGGAGGTCGCATAGCCTGGTCAATTGCGCCAGCTTGAGGGGCTGGTTCCTTAGTGGATACGTAGGTTCGAATCCTATCCTCCGCATCGTTTCTGCTTTCCAAAGCGGTAGTGCACTTAGGCATACAGGGAAGACTGTGCAGAAAGGTGATCAAATGAGGTTGTTTCTTGGCTAAAACTCTTTATTCATCTAGGGGGGTTTATGTTTTGAATAGGGGAAGTCTCTCAAAACAAAAAAGCGTTTGTTTTCACAGAGTATGTTTTTCATGCCGTATAATAAGAGATACGCTACAAAGAATAAAGTGTATAATATGCTATACATAGATTTATAAATAAGTGATAGCTGTGCTATACACTATGGAAGAGCTAGAAATTGTTCGAATACTGAATAAGTACAATCCCTGGTGGAGTAATAAACCAATTCCACCGTCAAAGAGTTCCCTGTTTAAAAGAGGGGACTTTTATATGATTAAGAAAAGTATGGAAAAAAGAGAAATTGCTTCGATTATCGGCCCAAGAAGAGTAGGCAAAACTGTCCTTATCCATCAATTAATCGAAAGTTTAATTCAAGAGGATGTCGATCCAAAAAGAATTCTTTATCTCTCAGTTGATGAAATAGAGTTAAATAAACAAGGGGCAGAACTTAAGGAGATTTTACAAACATACTCAAAGTTCATCATTCAAAAACCATTAGACAGCTTAGAAGAAAGGCACTATTTATTTTTGGACGAAATACAAGAGTTGCCCCACTGGGAAAAGATTTTAAAAAACTGGCAAGATTTTGGGTATAATATCAAGTTTATCATCTCAGGTTCATCGTCTATTTGGATAAATAAGGGCACTGAAGAATCCCTGTTAGGAAGAATCAAAACATCGGTCATGCTTCCACTAAAGTTCACAGAGTATTTAAGATACAAATCTCTTCTCAACGAAAATTTCTTTATCAAGAGAACAGAACTAAAAGAAAGGTTAATGGCCGCAGTAATAAAGAATGACCCAGATATACTATTTACCGCCTTAGAGAAGTTTATTGGTGAAATCTCTGGAAAAAGAGGTGATATAGAAATAGCCTTGAATAGATACATAACAATCGGCGGTTACCCTGAATTTTTAGAAGAGACCGATTACAGCAAAATTTCTGAAGCGATAAGAGATAAGATAAAGCTCATTTTCTTTAAAGATATTGTAAGATATTTCAGAATTAGAAACCCGAGCGTTTTAGATGACTTGTTCAGATTGTTGGCTAAACATTCCGGTTCTTATTTTAATCTTACTACAAGCGCTGCGTTGCTCGGTATTGAGAGGCCAACACTACGTGATTATCTCAGGTACTTAACAAAAGCGTATTTGATCCAGTCATCAAAATTTTTCTCAGAAAGTAGAAAAAAGAGAATTAGTAAGCAGGAAAAAGTATACATACTAGACTCGGGCATTAGAAACGGAATGGTAGATTATCTCGATGAAACTTTAGTTAGTAATCCTGCAGAGATGGGTGTTGTTGTGGAGGGGGTGTTATTTGACCATCTAATGAGGCTCAAGTACAACATAGAACCCGGACCAGAGCCTTCGGTGTTCTACTGGAAAAATAGCAAAGAAATCGACTTTATTCTTCCTATAAAGAGAACGGCGATACCAATTGAATCCAAGTTTAGAACAAGAACGCGGAGCGATACGGTCTCTGCAATGAAGGGATTTATCAAAGAGCATAAATCTCCCTTTGGGATCGTTATCACCAAAAATGAGTTTCAATTAGAGGGAAACATGATCAAAATACCGTTGTGGGTGTTCCTTCTGATGGTATAGGCTCAAAAGTAAATAGACAACCTTAATGTAGAACCCTGGCTTCGTAGTAGAGAAGGCAAGTATCGCAGGAGAAACCACAGCGGATGCATATCCTCCGCACTTCTACTCAAGTTCGATGCGACAGTGTAGAAAGCAATCTAAAAAAAGAGTGTTGAGTAGTAGTAAGAGAAAAAAACATTATAAAGAAATTGTTGTGTTGAGATTAGATTGGAAAGAACCTCAACATTAATTTTTTACTCCAACCATCAACCGTCAAAGTTACAGAACCGTAAGGAGATAAACATTTAAAAACAGCAATCTTCCTTCCTCAGGCATGATCACAGAAAAAAACGTGCTCTCTATATTGAACCCGCAACAGCTGATCGAACGAATCAACGACGCTCTAAGACCAGACCAAAACAGGCTGACGCTCAGCGGATTGATGCAAGAGCCAGTAAAACGCCCCCTATTTCCTTCTGTGCGGGGCATTCCTGTGTGCAGGGTTCGTTACGACGTGCAGCAAGAAAATGATGAGGGAATTGAAAGAGCGGTCGGTTTTCTTTCCTGCGAGTATGGTTCAGTGGACGGTGAAGAAGACGGCGCATCCTATGAAACGATGAAGTTAGAAATGCGCGTACCCCTTGAAATAGGTGGCAAACAACTGCCCCCATCGACAATAAAGGTCAGGGTAGAAACAAGCTGGTGCTGGTCGAATGAAGAACAAAGAAGGGATCATAGGAAATATTTCCTCGGTTGGAGAAAAAAAGACTTCTCCTCAGTGCTGCCAACAGACTGGTTCTACGAAAGTAAGGAATCGTTGTAGAGTCAATTCTTCAAGAAAGGAACAAGAAAAAAGAATTCTTTTCAAAAAAACACCATCACAACCCTTAAAAACCCCCATTCTAACCCACCTACGCTCCTGCGAGCTCACGCGTAGAGTAGGACGCTATAAAGCGTCTTCTCTCAACTAAACTATGGCAAAACGAACAGGCCCAACAAACATTCACACTAAAGAAGTAATCAAGCTACTGAAAAAAACAAGTATTGAAAAAAAGAACAACGTCTGGAAAGCTCTCGCAGAAGAGATAGAAAAGCCAAGAAGAATAAGAAGAGAGGTCAATCTCTACAAAGTGGCTGAAACTCTCCAAAAAGGAGAGACTGCCGTCATCCCTGGCAAGCTCTTAGCATCAGGCGAAGCTCCAAAGGACCTCAAAGTCGCAGCCTTAACCTGGTCAAAGGCAGTCGAAACAAAAGTAAAACCCATCACGATCCAGCAGCTCATCAAAGACAACCCAGCAGCAAAGAACGTGAGGATCATATGTTAATTGACGCCACCAACCTCATTGTCGGAAGGCTTGCTTCTTACGCAGCAAAGCGGGCGCTGAAAGGAGAAAAGATAGACATCATCAACGCAGAGCACGCAGTCATCACTGGAAGCAAAAAAAACATTCTCACGCACTATCTGAGAAAAATGCGCCGTGGCCACCCCTACGCTGGCCCCTTCTTCGAAAAAAGACCAGACTACTTCATGAAGCGCACGATCAGGGGCATGCTTCCTTACAAACAGGAGAAAGGAAGGCTTGCATTCAAGAGAATCATGTGTTACATTGGAGTTCCGCCCGAATTCAAGGACAAAAAAACAGAGACAGTTGATACAGCGCACGTTCACCAAACAAAAAACCTTAAATACATCGCCGTGAAGGAGCTCACATATCTTCTCGGGAGAACAGAATGAAAAAACAGCCAAGCGCAGTGCGTGTCGTAAATGTATCAGGAAAGAGAAAGCATGCAATTGCAAGGGCGGCAGCGCGCGAAGGTTCCGGTGTCATTCGCATCAATCACTTGCTTCTTGACTACTACCAACCCGAAATGTCCCGCTTGAAAATTCAAGAGCCAGTAATTATTGCAGGGGACCGCGCATCAAAAATCAATATTGACGTGCGGGTTCAGGGCGGTGGAATTCAGGGACAGACAGACGCCACTCGCTTGGTCATTGCGCGGGCATTAGTAGAATTTTCGAAAGACAAGCAGCTAAGGCAAGAATTTTTGGCATACGACAGAAATCTTTTGGTACAGGACGTAAGAAGAGGGGAACCGTCAAAACCAAATGATTCTAAGCCACGAAAAGCGAGACA
>CAZDTM010000071.1:0-3964 GCA_964508385.1 Candidatus Woesearchaeota archaeon
AGAGCGCTGAAAAATCTGATCGTGTTTCACTCGCGCAACGAATGTTAGGAGAAGAACCTCGTTGGGTCTATCAGCCCGCTGATTGTTTGGACAATGTCCATGATCATTTTTTGAGCACGAAAGAAAGTGATATTGAACGATTTTTGAGGAATGTGCAGGGACCTGCAGAATATCGTGATTCTTTCATTCAGCAAGTACAATTGCTTAAAGAAGTTCAACCCAAACTATATCATTTCGTTGGGTTTGTGACGACTGGAGTGCAGGTTGGAGTGCAGACAGGTGATAGTTTTGCTGGATCTGGTGGTTCTGTTGTTTTGGCTCGGGGTGGGGGCAGAATCGGGTATGGACCACCTACTGATTTGGTACATGAAGCCGCTCATCACTTCACAAAAGAGGTTCATGAAAGAAACGGCGGTCACTTAGGTGAAGAACGTTCTTTCGAAGGACAGTTAAGAGTTGTCATTGTGCCCGACTATTTCTCCGCTCTCCCCTTAGAGTATTATGGATCTAATAAATACACTCTTTCTCGCCACCTTGAATCTCCTCTTTTCTACACAGATTATTTGCGATCAATGCTTGCTGCAAAACACTGGATGAATTGATTTGATCCTCTGCTGCGATAAATTTGCCGTCTGCAGAACCAACCTTCAGATATGAGTTGTTTACACGCCGATGCGTACGGATTGACAGTCGTAGTGGCACGTTAGGGCTGGGCACCCACACGCCGCATCGCACAAAATATCTGCGCCATCGTCTAGGGATGTACAGCTATACTCGTTACCACCCGTCATAACGCTGTAAGGTGGACAGTGCATAGTATAACAAGTATCACCCGGATTCTCACAACGAGGGTCAGCACCCCGCTGATCCTTGCAGCTACCTCCTAGTTGGCATGGATCTGGCCAGAACCAGTGGCATGTATTGTCGCAGAGTGCAGGAACAGGAACATTGGGCGGGCAGTTAAACACTCTTTCTGGTCCTATAATTCCTGGAGGGTCGCAGTCTTCGTCTGTATTAAGAATAGAATTTCCACATTCCAATCCTGGCGGCGGGCCACATGGATCATCCATCACCCAATTGCATGCAAGGTTGCATATCTCAGGAACTGAAAATTCGCTTCCATCTGGACATACGATGTAATATATTTTTCCGACAGATCCGGGCGGGTCGCATTCTTCGGTTGGAAGATTGCCTGGTATTCCATCACCACAACGTGGCGATCCTCCTCCTCCCCCTCCTCCTCCACCCGATCCACCGCCTGGTGGCGTTACACATTGGCAGGTTAGCGTACAGTACATGTCTGGATCTTGGCAGGCCTCTCCTGACCAACCCTTAGCATAGCTACCGGGGTCACACTCCTCTTTGAGTAGCACCTGCTTAATACCATCGCCGCAATAAGCGTTGCTTCCACCGCTGCCTGCCTCTCGCTCATCTTCATCTCCGGAGTCAACACAGCCAGGATCATTCCAAATCCATGGACCATAATCAATAAGACCATCAAGCGGGAATCCGAAAATATACTCATCATCTTTCGTATTTGCACACTGCGCATTGCGGCATCCGCTGTCGTCAACCTCGCACGTGCTCGTACAACTCAGGAAACCAGAAGAAAATCCATAGTCTCTACACGTTCTTCCATTGAAATCAAGATCATCGCATTCTTCCTGCTGGTTTTGGCCGTTGGTTGTCTGCATGATGCCATCGCCGCAGATCGTCAGTTTGCAGTCGGTATTACAGGTTCCGGTTGGACTATTTGCAACGCCGTTGTCACACTCTTCTCCCAGATTAAGTTCGCCGTCGCCACATATACCACCACCGCTGACACCGCACAGAAGCCCACTGTTGATGTACTCATCGTAATTTGCCTGCACTTCTTCTCCAGTCAACACCCTTTTATACACAATGTACTGATACAAAGAACCGAGCCATTGGTTTGCGAATGCTGTTTCTGAGGCGATGCCAAAGGCAAATGGTCCACCAACAGCGTCGATATCCTGTTGTGTGAGCGCGTCAGGTACTCCGTTGTTGTCCCGGTCTCCTTGACCGACAAGCTGGCCGTTGACATAGAGTTTTAAGGTGTCTCCTGCCTTCCACGTAACATCAATGATGCATTTGTAACTACTCTGTGCACAGGCTTCATTGTCATAAGCATAGAGGCTTGGATTGCCAAAGGCCACGTGCACCTTTTTCTGTTGCCCAGTCTGAACAGCGCCAAGATAAACGAGGAAACTTCTTGTCAAAAGGCACCCCCCATGATCAACGTCATCGCAACTCTTGAAGATGGACTGTTTTGTGTTCCCATCTAGGACACTTCCCTTCGCGTCTATGACCATCTCCAGCGTTCCTTCGCGGGGGAATACATCGAGGTCGAACAGGAGGTAGTCGTCAAATCCGTCATCTGTTTCTTTGAATGTAATCCCTTGTTGCGCGAATGCCGGCGTTCCAGTCCCTTCTTCCCAGACGAGCTGGTTGGTGCCCCCGGTTGGGGGAAACATCCTGAACTCTGCTACTGCTCCATTTACTGAGGTTGTTGTGGTGCCGCCAGCCGTATCCGGACCGTCTCCAACAGGCCAGTACTCAACGACGCTGTTGCAGCTGTCTTCAACTTGGCAGGTATCGCTGCAGCCGTCTCCGCTGACTGTGTTACCATCATCGCACTGTTCTCCTTGCTCTACAATGTTGTTGCCGCACACGCTCACTTCGATTTGACATGTTGCGCTGCAGCCGTCCCCGCTTTGTGGATTGCATGTCTCCCCGGCGTCGCATTCTCCTGGTGATGCGCACGCCGCCCCGCTCCCGCTGCAGAGCCCACCATCGTCGCACTGCTCGTTCAGACTTGGTTGCGTGATGCGGTCACCGCAGTATCCCACTTCAGTGCAGTGGTTGTTGATGCAGTCCATGCCAAAAGGACATTGCAATTGGTTCTCACAATAGCAGGTGCAGTCGTTGTTGCATTGTGCGCTTCCACATGTTGCGGCCTGAAGGCTGTCACACTGCTCGTTGAATTCAAGGACGTTATTGCCACATTGTGAAAAAATGAGATATTCACCATAATTCAAGAGGCGGATACGATGGGTTCCTTCGGTGATGGGCCACTGCGCATCTTGCGGTTCAGAGGGGTTGTTTGGATCGATTGCAACGACCTCGAGAGGGAAGGTGTATGTCACATCCTGATCGTTGTAGAGCAGTTTCAGGGTCTTCCGGTTGTTCTCCCATCCATATGACTGAATGCCGGCTGGGTTGAAAATTTCGACTGTTTTTAAAGAACCAACACCCAACGATAGAATGGTCCTTGCTGAGGACCCGGCTGTTTCCAAACTTTCGCTGATTTTTGATTCTCCGATATATCCGAATTGGCCGGAGATATAGTAAAAGAGAGGGATTAAAGCGGCGATGATGATGCCAGCGAGAAAAATTGTTTCTAGGGAAGATTGCGACTTTTGAGATCTCATCTGTTCTCCTCTTTTTCCTTTTATGATAAGGGCATCACCGAGTTCTTTTCTTTAAATACTTTGTCTTCCCTTTCCAGCACTATCCTTCAAAAAGAAAAACGGGTCGTAATCATCGACCCGAGAAATAACTCTAGTGAAAGACTACTGGGGACCCACCTTGTCGCCGTTATGCATGGTCTTCCAGTCATTTGATCCGTCCTCTTTCATTTGCACCTTTCCTTTGTGCACCCTAAACGACGTGCCGTCTTTCATCTTTACTTCTGGTGCCTCTACAGCGTCAGTTGCTGGCCCTTTTGGGTTTGGCGTGCCAGTGACGGTTTTACTTTCTTCGTTATACGTGTAGGTTACGTCGACTGTATTCACCAATGGGTGACCCAGAGTCGTCATCTCCATCTCTTTTCCATTGAGCGTGTACTCACCAGAGTCTGCTGCTAACACGAGAACAGAGAGTCCTGCGAGCATCTGCGCTACGGTTAACAACGCAATTAGTTTTTTCATTCTTCGTTACCGCC
>CAZDTM010000072.1:0-3736 GCA_964508385.1 Candidatus Woesearchaeota archaeon
ACGGAATTTCGGCATAGAGTCCATGACGACAAGGAATGGCGAGGACCAGGGCCACCGCGACAATATCGCCTGCCAGAGGTTATTGTCCAAGGCTAAGCGCGAATTATGCGTTTTAATCCACGAACACGATCTTCTAACCCAAAGCACACACAAACAGGAAGGGAAGGAAGTTCAGTATCTCCACCACCAAGTGGTTTGCCTTCTGTGAGCTGGCGGTATATCAGGTCACGAAGCCGCCAATGATATCTATACGGAAAAGCAGTTCCACGCGCCTCTTCTGGTCCACTATACACTGTGTCTCTACCAGCAGAAAGGACATCAAAGGCGCGTTCAATTCTGCTGCGTAAAACATGTCTGGAGAGAACCCAGTGTTTTACTTTCCTGCTAGTTTTACGCCCGCGGGTGTGGCGCTTTGTCTTGATGCAAAAAGTGACACCTTCTTCTTCGTGGTACAGTTGCGAGTACCAAAAGGGATTTTGCGACTCTACGACATAAATCCGATGGTTACTATGCTGCGGATCAGGAGCCGGATAAAGTCCAATATGCAGCCTCTGTGTTTGAAGCTCGCCCAACAACTTTCTTGCGTGGTTTCTAAAGTAAGTCCGTGCAGGTTCAGGCAAGTCTTGCAAAGGCCTACGCGCATTCCATTCCAGGCAAGAGCGAATGACTTCTCGGGCATTACCCGGTAAATCCAGCTTACGATATTGCCTCAGCAAGTAAGGAGAAACCCCATTAAGCATGATACTACGAAACGCAGCATCACAATATATTAAGATTTCTAACCTGTTGTAGTATGAAGAGGAAGGCATTAGACCTTCAAAAAGAGGTCTTAAAGTTTATTCGTAAGAATTCTGGAATAACGCTTTCTACGTTAGAACGAAAAGCAAAAACCAATCCAGCTTCTTTGAAAGAACATTGCTTACAGTTGGGGTGGTTGGGACTCATCGCTATCGAGAAAACAACTGAAACGACCAAGCTTTCACTCATGTAGATTTTTTGTGCAAAACCTTCGTTTTTGTGCAAAGCCCACACAACCAAAATCTTTATATACGGGTAATGTATACACAAAGTATACACATGAAAGACATCTTTGAAAACCGGATGGTCTGCGAAGACTGCAACCAAGAAACGCGCAAGGTCACACTCACAAAAAATGGCTTTCAGCTGCGTTCGTGGCAATGTCCTGCATGCAAACAGGCCTGGATTCACCCCGCAGACCAGGCAGAGTACGATCGTTTTTCAGAGTTAAGAAAAAAACGATTCAATGTCAAACTTCGCATGGTGGGAAATTCTTACACCATTTCCATACCACGGGAGATCATTGATTTTGAATCAGAAATGAAAAACGAAATGATCAAAATGGAGAAAATTATCTCGCTCTTCCTCGAAGAGCCTGAAAAACTCAGCATCTATTTCGGAAGAAATCTTTATAATGACGAAGAAGGAGAGGAAATACAATGACCATGCCTCAAAAGAAAGATATTGTTCTCAGAGTCCAAGAAGCGCTGCAGGAAGAAGCCTACAAGGGAATCGTGAGAATTGACTCCCAGACCATGCGCGAAATGGGGGTCAGAGTAGGCGACATCATAGAGATCGAAGGCGGAAGAAAAACTGTAGGCATTATTGATCGTGCTTATCCTTCAGATATTGGCCAAGAAATCATTCGTATGGACGGCATCATCAGGAGAAATGCAAAGACAGGCATCGGAGAAAACATCAAAGTGCGAAAAGCAGACGTAAAGGAAGCGAAAAATGTCACCATCGCGCCAGCCCAGCAGGGCGTGATGCTCCAAGGAAATCCCAGCCTGTTGCGCCGGGGTTTAATCGGCCGTGCCGTTATCAAGGGCGACATTCTGTCATTAGGCGGAACAAAGAGACGACAACGCACCATGATGGGAACGCCGTTCGAAGATATTTTTGACTTAGCTGTTGAAAATTTCATGGGCGGCATGGGGTTGGGAAGTTTGAAGTTCATTGTTGCTGAAGTTGCTCCAAAAGGTTCGGCAGCAATCATCACAGAAAATACTGAGGTACGTGTCTCCAGCAAAGCAGTGTCTGTCCAGGAAGAAAAAGTTCCTGAAGTGAACTACGAAGACATTGGCGGATTGTCAGAAGAAATCAAGAAAATTCGTGAGCTTGTAGAGCTACCTCTTCGCAACCCGGAAATTTTTGAACGCTTAGGCATTGAACCGCCAAAAGGTATTCTGTTACACGGTCCCCCAGGAACAGGCAAAACACTGCTCGCAAAAGCAGTCGCGAATGAATCAGAAGCAAACTTTTTCCTCGTAAACGGTCCGGAATTGACGTCAAAATTCTATGGGGAAACGGAAAAACGCATTCGAGATTTATTCGAAGACGCGCAAAAGAATGCACCCTCTATTATCTTCATTGATGAGATCGATGCCATCGCTCCTAAAAGAGAAGAAACATACGGCGAAGTTGAGAGAAGAATGGTCAGTCAATTGTTAACAATGCTTGACGGATTGAAGTCGCGGGGCAAAGTCGTTGTAATAGGAGCGACGAACAGACCCAACTCATTAGACCCAGCACTGCGACGTCCAGGTAGATTTGACCGCGAAATTACCATTGGTGTTCCAGACAAAGGCGGCAGACTAAAAGTTTTACAGATTCACACAAGAAATATGCCTCTCACAAAAGACGTCAACATTGAAAAACTCGCAGAAATCACACACGGTTTCGTTGGAGCGGATTTAGAAGCACTGTGCAAAGAAGCAGCAATGAACGTCTTGAGAAGAATCCTTCCAAATTTCTCGTTCAAGAAAGACGAACCACTTCCAGAGGAACTCTTGCAGAAATTGGAAGTCACAAACGCAGATTTCCTTGCGGCATTGAAGATTGTGAGTCCCTCAGCATTGAGAGAAGTGCTCATCGAAGCGCCAAATGTAAAGTGGACCGATATTGGGGGTCTTGCAAACATCAAAGAGCAACTACGCGAAGCAATTGAGTTACCATTGAAAAATCCCGAGGCGTTCAAACGTTTAGGAATTAAACCGCCAAAAGGTATTTTGCTGTATGGCCCGCCAGGAACAGGTAAAACGCTCTTGGCAAAAGCAGTCGCCAACGAATCAGAGTCTAATTTTATCTTAGTCAAGGGACCAGAACTGCTGAATAAATGGCTCGGTGAAAGCGAAAAAGGAGTTCGGAAAGTTTTCGAACGTGCACGCCAAGTCGCACCAACGATCATTTTTTTTGATGAGATAGACGCATTAACGCCAAGACGAGGCACGGACACCACGCAGGCTACTGAACGTGTTGTGAACGCGCTGCTTGCAGAAATGGACGGCCTTGAAGACCTGCACAACGTCGTCATCTTGGCAGCAACCAACCGGCCAGATCTCATTGATCCTGCATTATTGCGCCCAGGCCGCTTTGACCGCATCATCGCCGCTCCATTGCCGGATAAAGAAACGCGCAAAGAAATTCTTAATATCCACACACAGAATATGCCTCTTGCAGCGGACGTGAAAGTAGAAAACCTTGTCGATCGTACAGACAAGTTTAGCGGAGCCGACATTGAAGGATTATGCAGGGAAGCTGCGCTGAGCGCATTACGCCGAGATCCCAATACAAAAGAAGTGGCGTGGCTCGACTTTGAAGACGCGCTTAAGAAAGCGAAACCCTCGATCACTGAAACTGAACTCCAGAGGTATGAAATGATCGAAGAGAAATACTTCAGAGCTGCCCGCAGCGGCCAAGTTGAAGGATCGAAAGCAAG
>CAZDTM010000073.1:0-3683 GCA_964508385.1 Candidatus Woesearchaeota archaeon
TATACTGAATTGCGGGAAGATTGGGATAGACATGAAGCTAGGAGTGAATTAACGCAGTTGGTTTTAAATGCAAAAGAGAACCACCTCAGTAGTATACAAGAATCTCTTGAGACAATTAAATTACAAATAACAAAAGAAATACTAACATCAGAACAAAAGAAAAGTAAAGAAAAACCACAAAATAAAAAGCCCACCACAGAGATCGCTCGAGAGACTTTTTTTGAAGTCACTAAAAAATTAAGCGCTGAAAAACAAACTACAATTCGATTACCTACAGGCACATATAAAGATCTAAGAAAAGATTGGGATAGACATGAAACTATTAGAATTCTTACTGAAGTTCTAAGCTCTGGTCCTTGTGATATACCTCTAAAATACGAAGACTTGCGGAGTGATTGGGATAGACATGAAGCAATTGCAAATCTTAACCATCTCAAAAAACAGTCAGAGATATGGCAACAAGAATACAATGACCTACAATATGAACTTTCTACGAGTGTTTTCACTCTCAAAATGCTAAATGAGGGATATACGGCAGAGGAAATAAAAAGATCAAAAGAAAAAGAAGAGTAATATAACTCTTTTTGCTAAATTTCCTTATTTTTTTAAAGTTTATTAGACAAACGCCACTTTCTCTCTAACGGTCTAAAACCCAGATCCAACACCAACTTCTTCTGGTGTACGCTCAGTGAGTGCTGTATAGCCAAACTGCCGTTGGAGCGCTTTGCGTACTGAAGCGTAGACCTCTTCAGCGGAAATGCTCTTCTTCACTTCAAACTCAACCGACGTCACTTGCACCTCATGAGGACCATAACCGCAAGGCTTCACCATCCAGAAGGGCTCCACACCTTTTTTATCGATATATAACGCGAACCCGCTCCTTGCAACATGCCCGGTGATGTTAATCGACTTTGAGCCCATCTTCAACGACGTGCCGTTGCGCTGAATCCACACATCCTTGCGCTCCCGCCGCGTCTCAAAACTGCTTTGCGAACCGAGCTGAATCCCTTCGACACCCAAGCCCTGTAGCGACTCAAACAGAACGCGATATATTCTTTCTTTGAACGTGTTCATGTCCAGCTCCTTGCCTGTAATCTTTCGATGATCAACAATGGGATAAAACACGTACTGGCCTGGAGCGAAGACTGTTGCGCCGCCGCCACGCGGTCTATCCGAAAAGTGTATACCCTGGCGAGCCAAGTACAAGCGCACGTTTTCCAGAGACGCATCAGAGTACATGCCACGAACGTTCTCCAAAAGTTTATTGCTCAGTTGGTTGTCCTTCTTTGACGATCCAAAGCTGACGGTGACCGGATGTTGTGCCACGATGACTGCGTCAGGGATGGCTTCTGCCTTCCTCTGCTCTGTGAGATGGAGAAGCAACGTATGTACTTCGTCGTAGGGTATTGTTCCTACATCAATCCACCACGCCACCCTTTCTTCCAAGCTCATTCACCACCACCAGATAGGATGTATGCACTGCTTCATAGTTCGATGCCTAAGAATTTTGACACCATCTTCAGTTCCTTGTTCTTCCGTTGCCATTTCTTTTTCCTTGATCGTGCTGTCCTCATGTGAATTTGACGCGGTTTCTGGCGTTGTTTTGGTGGCTGTATCTGCACCGCTTTCATCGATCGCGGTTTACCACCAGCAAGAACAATACGAACATCAACCGCTTTTCCAGTCTTGTGGTTAATGATGAAAGGATTGATGTCGAGCTCTTCAATGTCATGAAGGCGCGGCAATTTTGAGAGATTTACCAAACACGATTTCAAGAGCTTAACGTTCACCGGCAATTCGCCACGAACTCCCTGCAGGAACTCCTTTGATTTCAGGTCGTCAATCATGGACTGCGCGTCTTCTTCGCTAATGGGGCAGAGCCTAAATGTCACCTCTTTGAACACCTCTGCGTAAATTCCTCCGAGACCGAACATGATAGCGTGCCCAAACGTCGAGTCTTTCTTTATGCCGAAGATCAACTCCTTGCCATGGACAAACTCCTGCACAAGAATCCCCTGAAGAGCGATGTGCTTCTTTTTTAATGCCTGCAATTGATTGTAACAACGCTCGATCTCAGCGTCATTGTGTGCTATCTTCACTGCGCCTGCTTCTGTCTTGTGAATCAACTGCGGAGAGACTGCTTTCAGCACGACGGGGAAACCAAACTTCTGTGTTGCTTTCCGCACTTGTTCCAGAGTCTGGACAACTTCCTTTTCAGCAACAGGGAGAGCTGCGGCTACCAGCTTATCAGCTTCACCAACACCCAGGATGCGTGACATCATTCCTCTTTTGTTACTTGTGAGATGGGAACGAATGTTTATATATCTTTTCTCCTTTCTCCGCGTCATGAATCTCAGCACGTTCTTCTCTGCAGCAACGATCGCTGTGGTCGGGGCGAGCAAGAACCCCAACAAGGTGGGGCATATTATCTTTAGAAATTTTGTAGATACAAAGTACCCTGGAAAGGTGTTTCCAGTCAACCCGCATGCGGAGTACATTGTTGGCCACAAAGCGTACGCCTCCTTACTTCATATCAGAGAGAGGATAGACTTAGTGGTCATTGCTGTGCCCGCACCTGCGGTGCTTGATGTGTTTCAGGACTGCATCAAGAAAAAAGTTGATTCTGTCATTATCATTAGCGCAGGATTTGAAGAGATTGGGAACACGCGCGATGCTGACGCGTTACATGCTCTTGCGCTGAAGCATGGAATCCGCGTCATCGGGCCAAATTGCCTGGGGGTATTTGATGCGCATAGTGGTCTAGACACGCTGTTTCTTCCGCGCTCGCGATTGGGTAGACCGCATGCAGGGGGTATCAGCTTCATTTGTCAATCCGGAGCAGTTGGATCTGCAGTCTTGGACTTGGCGAGCTTTGAGGGATATGGCATTGCAAAATTTGCCAGCTATGGAAACGCAACGGTCATTGATGAAAGCGATTTGTTAGAATATTTTGGGAACGATGACGACACCAAGGTGATCTGCATGTACATTGAAGGCGTGAAGGATGGAAGAAAGTTTTTTGAAACTGCGCGGAAAGTGAGCAAAAAAAAGCCTATCATCGCAATCAAGGGGGGACTGACTGAGAAAGGGAACAGGGCAGCACTAAGTCATACTGGAAGCCTCGGAGGCAATGCTGAAATTTACAAGGGAGTGTTCAAACAAGCAAACATCATTCATGCTGAAGGCTTGGAAGACTTGTTTACCTATGCAAAAATTCTTGAGAAGAGTGTTCCTCCAAGAGGAAAACGCGTGCAAGTGATTACGAATGGCGGCGGATACGGAATTATCGCGACGGATGAGGTTGTCATGCAGGGGCTGGAGATGGCTGAGATGAGCGAAGAAACCAAGAAAGCATTGCGAAAACATTTTCCCGACATTGTCATTGTGAAGAATCCTATGGATCTGTTAGGAGACACCACCAGCGAGCGGTACAAACTTGCGATTGATGCTGCATTACGTGACAGGAATGTGGACATACTCCTTGTGGTCGTGTTGATGCAGACGCCTTTACTTGGAACTGATGTGGTGGATGCGATCATCGAGCTGAATAAAGAATCTTCTAAACCCGTCGTTGTCGTGAGCACGGGCGGGGAATTCACCAATATCATGAAGCGCAATTTAGAGGCTGGTGGCGTACCTACGTTTACCTATCCTTTGAACGCTGTAAAGGGGCTTGCTAAGCT
>CAZDTM010000074.1:0-3644 GCA_964508385.1 Candidatus Woesearchaeota archaeon
TCTGTCAGCATGCTCGTTTTGAACGCCAAAGGGGGGATTTTGGAACACCACATCAACACGTTGTTGAAATTCAGTCACGTCACGAGAGAGAAAAGAGCAAGGCAGTCTCTTCCCCGTCTTCTTCTCAAGCAATCTTTTATTATCACGTGCCACAGCCAGCGCCTCTCTGTCAAGATCAAGAAGAAACACGTTCTTTGCGCCTAACAAGGCAGCACCCAGACCAAGAGTTCCAGGACCACAGCCGAGATCAGCAACAAATTTCCCAGCAATGTCACCAGAGAGAAACGCCCGCCACAAGAGATCAGCCGCAATTTCGCAATCAGTCTGGTACTGTTCAAGGTGAGCTTTCGAGAAAGAAAACGTGTGAAGTCTGCTCAGCAGCATAGACAGGTCTTTTTTTTTCAGAACAGACGACATCTTACTTCAGCTTCTTCTTCAAGTTCAGCAAATCTCCGATGGTCAAATGAGAGTCATGAACATCCAAGGAAACTGCTTTCGGTTCTTCATAGCGCTCAAGAAGATGAAGACCGAGAGTTTTTTCAAAAACGTGCGTCTGTTCTGGCGTCAGGCGCGTATGGCCGCTCTCAACTTTGTGCAACCAGCTTTCCTTCTGATGAATCATCTGCGCAAGTTGTTCTTGCGTAAGTCCCCTCTGCTCGCGTTCCTTGCGAATACGCTCCCCCGCGTCTGCAACGATGATCTTTTGGTGCTCTTCAAAAACAAGCTCGTGTTTTTTCTTCTCAGGAAGGGAATCTTGTGTTCTCACAGGAACAACATGTCCAAAACCGCGACATTTTGAGCACACGCGTACCATGCTTCCTTCAACAATAGCGAGAACAAGGTCTTCATGATGCCCGCATAAATCACAAGAGGGCTGGTTATTTCTACCGGATGCAGGCACGATGTCTGAGGGTTTCATCAAAAGTGAAAGGGTGCTTCTCATTAATATAGTTGACTCCTCTATTCAGCCGCCAAGAGGGGGGGTTCAGGAGAGATAAGTTTCAAGTTCGTCGAGAGGGACAAACGTGTCAAGAGTCACATTGCTGTTGATGATAAGTGTTGGTGTGCGGGTAACATTGTAGTACAATTTCAGGCCGTCGACAAGGCTGTCTCCTGTGTACTGGAAGTTGATGGAAAACACAGAGACGCCGTCCCGCTTCTTGACGAGAACATCGAGGGCCCGGCCTTGGCGTTCGGACAGGCTGTCCTGAGGATCAAAAAAGTAGAGAATGAGGGTCGTGTTCAGGTGGCATTGTTCCTTCAGCTGGGCAAAAAGTGTGTAGGCGCGAATTTCCTCGAGAAAGTATTTTCGTAAAAGATAGGTATAGTCTTCCTTGCTGAACGCGCTGCGCTCTTCATAGGTGACAAGATTGTAGCCGAGTTCACCCAGTCGCTCAGACAAACGTGCGAGTTGCGGTTGTGCGAGTTCGCATCCGTAGCTTCCAAAAGTCTGATAGAAGTCCTGCTCTGCCAAGTAGCTTTGCATATCGAGCTCGCTTTGGCGGAGGGTTTCAAGAGCCGTGTTTGTGCGAACAGTATCCAATTGTGTTCCAACAAAGAGCCCAAGAAGAAAGACAACCGTAGTGATGACAACTGCGTTGACTAAAAGGCGTCTATTGCTTACCATTGTCGTTGGGTGCGGAACAGTTCCTTAAAGAGGGCAGTCAGGAAAGAAACCACGTGCAAAACGCTGTAGTACAGAACATAGACAATAAAAACAGGCCCATACTTAAATCGTTCGTGTGCAGTCTTGTGTGCCTTGTAAAACAGGAATAAGACGAGAGCAAGCCCTATGATCGTCGGAAACCACAGCAAAGCATCTATGCGCAGGAAAGAACTGAAGCTGGGGAATTCGTACAAACGAAAGTAATCAAGTCCCATGCTGATGAAATCAGCAAGAAACAGCGATGCTTGCTTGAGGAAGCGAACACCAACAAAAGACACAGCAAGCACGGTCAAGAACATCGAAAGAATGGCAACAGGTAATTGAAAGCTGCCCAGCATCCCATAATTGCTGTTGAACAGCATTTCTTTGTACCTAAGGGTGTTATCAATGAATCCCCGATACCATCGCACGCGCTGCTTGAACAATTTTCGAAGCGTGGGCGGCACAACAGTGTAGCTCACACCATCGGTCTCAATGAGAACTTTGTAATGATGTTTGTGCAAGCGTAAAGCCATCTCAAAATCTTCAGTGAGGTTGTTCAGGGCGAAGCCGCCAAGTGTGCGAAGAACGCCGGTGCGGTAGACGCTGAAGGCACCCGGCGTCATGAACAAAACATTAATCCTCGCCATCAATTTTCGTGCGAACGCGCTCATCAGGTATTCAAACCATTGCAGTTTTTCCAAAAACAAAGAGGGCTGGTGTACCTTAATTGCGCAAATCACCGCCCCTACAGATGAGTCTGCAAAGTGTGGAACAATGCGTTGAAGTGTGTCTGGTTGTGCAGTGGAGTCTGCATCCAAGCACACAAAGAGCTTATTCCTGCAGTGGCGCAAGCCTGCGTTCAGTGCTGCAGCTTTTCCTGCTTGGGGCTGGGAAAGAAGGTGGACAGAAGGAAAGGTACGAACAATCTCTGCTGTGCGGTCGGTACTTCCGTCATTCACTACAAGAATCTCGATCTTTTTCCGGGGATAGTGCAAGGCAAGCACTGAGCGCAGGGTATCGGCAATAGTATGCTCTTCATTGTGTGCCGGAATGACGATGCTGACTGAGGGAAAAGACGGGCGTTGTATGGTTCGTTGCGAAGAGAGATACACCACCTGAAGCCAGAAAACAGTCAGAAAAAGACCGATGTAAGAAAGGGCAATCAAAAAGTATTCCATGACAAAAAGAGACGTTCCAAACTTTTAAAGCTTCTGCTCCGGAGCAGTTTAAGCGGGGTCAGGCGCTTGGGCGGAATTCTCTTGTTGGTGTTTTTCTTGCGCAAGGGCTTTCATCTCAGCCATTTTTCGTTCATACTCCTCAAGCACCTTCTCCTTCTCAACAACCTGCTCCGGAGTAAGTCCGGCGCGTTCGGCTGCCTCTTTCTTCACTTTTTCTTCAACGCTCTTGAAAATCTCTTTCACGTGCACATCAGCAGTATCAAAGTAGTCATAGAACTTTGGCGTAAGCTTCAAAAGACGCGTCCGGCCGCTCTTTTCACGCGTAAGTAATCCCTGTTCCTGCAAAGCCCCGATATGGTCATATGCCTTGTTTCCCCGTATCTTGATGATGTCGCTCTGCACAGCAGGATGGCGATACGCAATCACGGCAAGAGTTTTTGTGGTGGGAGCATCAAACTCAGAGTTTGCCGCGAGCTTGTTTGCCAAAAAGCCAAACTCTTTCTTGATGTTGAGTTTCCATCGATCGTCCTGATTCACAACGCAGAGAGCAGAGTCTGCCGCATCATAATGGCGTTGAATCTCCTCTACTTTTTCCTTGACAAAGCCAACGCTCCCAAAACCTGCTGCTTGTGCAATCTCCTCAACGGTCATAAATCTTCCTGTGGTAAAAAGAACTGCTTCAATCTTTTTGCAGTCGTCATCCATAGAAGTAATTGTTTACAGAACTTTAAAAACGTTATCTATGGCTAGAACAGGTAATTGCGAGAAGAAACAAGAAACTTGGGTTTATGGTTGAAGATACTAAGTCGAGCTATAAA
>CAZDTM010000075.1:0-3350 GCA_964508385.1 Candidatus Woesearchaeota archaeon
CCTAAGCCTAAAATTGCAGCTTCAGGATAATTAATCAACGGCGTTGCGAACAACCCGCCAACGCTTCCATAATTAGTAATCGTAAAAGTTCCTCCCTTCATGTCCATCGCATCTAATTTTAAGTTGCGGGCAGCATTCGCCAAGCGTTCAATCTCTGCCGCTATCTCAATCAGTTTCTTCTGCTCAGCCCCCTTGATGACAGGAACAAGCAGCCCTTGTCCATTCGCGTCAACGGCAAACCCGATATTGTAGTACTTCTTCAAAACAATTTCATCATTATCGAGAGAAGAGTTAACATACGGATGCTCTTTCAACGCAGCCACCAGTGCCTTCATGATGTAGGGCAAGAAAGTCAGTTTTACTCCTTTTTTCGCAAGAATGCCTTTTTCCCGTTCTCGAATCTTCCAGAGTGTTGTCACGTCAATCTCATCCGTGCTCGTCACTGCAGCAGTATTCTGTGCAGAAACCATCATGTTGCGCGCGATAGTTTTCCTGATGCCAACAAGAGGAACGCGGTCGACATACCCGAACATATCGTACTTGCGCTGAGCCTTGACACCAGTCTCTTGTTCAACGTCATGCGCAACCTCGACGTCACCAGAACTGCGTTTCACGTCTTCCACAGTAACTTCTCCAGATTTGCCGGTAGCAGCCACCGTCCTCAAGTCCAGCCCTTTCTCTTTCGCTACTTTCTTCACACCAAGCATTGCTTTCGGTCGTTGTTCCCCAGAAGAAGTAGGCGATAATCGACCAAACACGCTGGTTCCCTCGGCCTCTTCAAGTTCGCCAACAACGCCAACGCTTCGTTGCGGAGCGGCAGGCGCAGAGCGTTGCACTGGAGAGGCTTTCTCTCCTTTCTCGCCAATCACTGCAATAACATCCCCCACCTTGATCATCTGCCCTTCATTGCCGCGTAGCTCTAAGACCGTTCCGCTCACTGGACTCGGTACTTCAGCAACAGACTTGTCTGTTTCCACTTCAACAAGAACCTGATCCTGCTTCACCGTATCACCAATTCTGACGCGCCATTTGACAATTTGTCCCTCAGTAATTCCTTCGCCAACGTCAGGAAAACGAAATTCATAAGCCATTACGTCATCACCCGCTTCAAGGCCCGTTGAATGCGTTGCCCATCAGGTAAATAAAACTGTTCATTCTTCGGAGCCGGAACCACCGTGTCGTATCCAGTAACGCGAACAACGGGTGTTTCTAAGTCGTACGGCGCGTACTCGTTGATCAGCGCCACAATCTCCGCCCCAACGCCCAAAGTGCGAGGAGCTTCATGAACAATAACGCATCTCCCTGTTTTTTTCACAGAGGACAAGATTGTTTCAACATCAAGCGGTTTAATTGTTCGCAAATCAATGACCTCAACAGAGATGTTCTGTAGTTTTTCAACAGTTTCAAGCGCAGTCTTCACCAAGCTTCCGTAGGTAATCAGAGTCGCATCAGTCCCAGCAGTAAGAACCTGCGCTTGTCCGAGCGGAAGAGCATACTCTTTCTCTGGAACTTCCTCTTTGATGCTGCGATAGATTTTTTTTGGCTCAAAGAAAATCACGGGATCCGGGTCGCGAATCGCAGCCACCAGCAATCCTTTCGCGTCGTACGGATGGCTTGGGATGACTACCTTCAATCCAGGAACATGAGCAAAAAAAGCTTCAGGGCTATCAGAGTGGTGTTCAAGTGCTTTCACTCCCCCACCCCAAGGACTTCTCACAACTAAAGGGCAGGTGTAAGCGCCACGTGTTCTGTTGCGTAAGCGGGCGGCATGATTCACCAATTGATCGAACGCTGGAAGCATAAATCCCTCAAACTGAATCTCTGCAACAGGTTTCAAGCCAGCTGCAGCCATCCCAATAGCAGTGCCAACAATGCCGGATTCGGCTAATGGCGTGTCATACACACGCCCAGGAAATTTCTTCAACAAATTCTGCGTTACACGAAACACACCGCCGTCCTGGCCGACATCTTCTCCAAGCACAACAACATTTTTGTCTCTACTCATTTCCTGACGCAAGGCAAGGTTCAACGCTTCCACCATGTTCATCTCTGCCATGAGCCCTTCTCCTTCATGAATTCTTCCAGCTGTAATTTCAAAACCGTTGGCATCTCTGCGTACACATGCTTGAACATCTCTTCAGGAGGTTGTGGAGGAATCGCTTCATATGCGGCGACTGCTTCTTCAACTCGCTCTTGCACTTTTTTGTGTACGGAATCTTCATAGGCCATATTCCACAGTTTCTTTTTCTGTAAGTATAAACGTAAGCGTTCAACTGGATCCTTTTTCTTCCATTCTTGCACTAAAGCAGGACTTCTATAACGAGAAGCATCATCTGCAGTAGTGTGGTCAGCCATTCTAAAGGTAAACGACTCAATCAACGTGGGAATATTCTTTCGTGCGTTCTCCATCGCTTCCTGTAGCGCAGCATACATTCCAAACACATCATTCCCATCAACTTTAATTCCTTTGAAGCCGTACGCGATCGCTTTCTGCGCAATCGTGCTGCTCGCGGTTTGCTGATGCACGGGAACAGAGATAGCCCATTGGTTGTTCTGGCATACAAGCACTAAAGGAAGTTTGAACACGCCAGCGAAATTCATCGCTTCATGGAAATCTCCTTCGCTCGTAGCGCCATCGCCGAAGAACGTCAATACCGCGCGTTTTTCCTTCTTGATTTTGATAGCAAAAGCATAGCCAACAGCATGCAAAGGCTGTTCACCAACAGTAATGCACACAGGAAACATATTGTACTTTTTGCAGTTCTTCATGCCCCGCTCATCTCCGCCCCAGTACTGGTACAATTCAGACATCGGCATGCCTCGTAGTATGTACACTCCATTTTCGCGGAAAGCGGGCACAACAACATCGTTCTTGTCGAGAGTATGCGCAGCAGCAACTTGTGAAGCTTCTTGCCCGAGCATGGGCGCGTACGTTCCTAATCGTCCCTGGCGCTGCAATTTGAATGCTTTGTCATCAAACTCGCGAACCAACAGCATCTCTTCATACATCTGCTTGATCGTTTCAGCAGAAAGTTTTGGCATCAGTTTCTGGTCCACGTCCCCTTTCTCATTCAAGACTTGCAAATACTCTACCGAGAAGCGCCCAATGACTTGTTTCATTTACCTTGTGCCCACGTTTTCAGCTTTTCATAGGAAACAGCGCCACAAAGTTTTTTCTTGCTGTTCTCGTTGAAGAAAAACGGTACGCCGCCGCAGAATCCACCATCCAATTGCTGCCAGAGTTTTGCGTTTTGAGCGTTGTGCCACACTTCAAGTTTGGTTAGCGCAATCTTGAGTTCTTTTTCGAGCTTTTCAATCAGCGGGTCCATGTCATGGCAGAAATGGCACTC
>CAZDTM010000076.1:0-3334 GCA_964508385.1 Candidatus Woesearchaeota archaeon
CTTTGATTTTTTATTTTGGATCTCTAGCTTCTACAGTAACGTAGCCTACATCACGATAGGCTTCAACATGAACACTAATATCGAGTTTCCTTATAAAAGGCATAGGAAGTTCACGAATAGAACGAAGGAAAGTCGCACAACTTCGGCCAAATAGAAATTGCCACCAATCATCTCCTTTTTGTATGAGCCCGCCCCCTAGAAACGGTGAAACACTTAGTGGTTTTCCAGTTTCTGCATCTTTCACCCACCCTTCATACGAAATCAGAAGAAATTCTCCTGTGTTCAGTTTTGTCTCTAACTCACCGAATCTCTCTTCTAGAACTTTCGCTGTGGCCTGTAGTCGTTTAGCGTCGTATACTTCTCCGCGTTCTGCATAGTCGAGGAGGGTTACTGGGCGACCCGTAGGATCTGGAACAGCTACTTTCATTTTTTATTATTCTCTCCAAAACTATATAAACAAGCCAGTAGTATTTAATTTTATGGGGGACGTCCTGTTTACTCAGGTCCGCAAGCGTGACGGCACGATTGTTTCTTTTGACCAGCACAAAATAGCAGAAGCCATCTTCAGGGCAGCCCAGGCTGTCGGCGGCAAAGATCATCACCGCGCAGAAGAGCTCAGCGCCATGGTGGTGCAGCACCTTGCTCAGACAGTCAAAAGCGGAGACATTCCCGACGTTGAACAGGTACAGGATGCTGTTGAAGGAGTATTAATCAAAGAGGGGCATGCGAAAACGGCGAAAGCGTACATTCTGTATCGTGAGCAACGCAGCAAGATGCGTGATGAGAGGCTGTCGTTGATCGGCAGCAAGGAGAAGAACAAGTTCTCCATCAACGCCTTGCGATTGTTGAAAGAGCGCTACCTCCTGCGCGATCGCGAGGGCAGGGTTGCTGAAACGCCGAATGAAATGTTCAAACGCGTTGCAGCGGCGATTGCCGGAGCGGAAAAGAAATATGATGGAAAGAAAGCAGAACCCCTAACTCGCCAGTTCTATGAGATGATGTTCAACCTTGATTTCTTGCCAGGAACGCCGATTTTGATGAATGCTGGGACGAAAAACCAGCAGCTTGCTTCATGCTATGCACTGCCGATGGAGGACAGCCTTGATGGCATCTTTAGTACCTTGTCGTTGGCGATGAGACTACAGAAGACAGGAGCTGGAACCGGCTTTTCCTTTTCTTCGCTGCGGCCGCGAGGTGCGCTGATCGCAAGTTCTGGAACCAGCTCAGGCGGACCGATACCGTTCATGCGCGTGTTTGACCAGGCGACAGCGGCGTTGAAAGAGGGCGGCAAAGGTCGGGGAGCAAACATGGCGGTGATGAAAGTGGATCATCCCGATATTCTCGAGTTCATTCATGCGAAAGACGCAGGATATGCCCTGACAAATTTCAATATCAGTGTGGGTGTTACAGATAAGTTCATGGATGCTGTTGTAGAGCATGCAGACTATGAGCTGAAACATCCCCGCACCAAAACTGTTGTGGGCACATTGCAAGCGAGATATGTGTGGGATTCCTTGATTACCTCTGCATGGCGCACCGGAGATCCTGGCATTCTGTTCTTTGGCAGGATTAACCGCGATAATCCTCTGCTCGAAGGGGAGTTTGAGATGACCAGCGCGTGCGCTGAGGTGCCTTTGTTTGCACATGAATCTTGCGTCTTGGGCAGCATCAATGTGGGGAACTTTGTCACGGAGAAACGAGAGTTTGACTGGGATCGTTTACGGCAGACGATACATTTAGCGGTTCGTTTCTTGGACAATGCAGTTGATGTCGGTAACTATCCTACCTCTGACTTAAAGGAAAGAGCACTGCGCTACCGACGCATTGGCTTGGGGGTAATGGGATTTGCTGATGTATTGGTGCAGCTGCGTGTTCCCTACAACTCTCGCGCTGGCCTGAAGAAAGCCACGGCGCTCATTAAGTTCATCCGCAAAGAGGCTGATGCTGCGTCGATGGCACTTGCGAAAGAGAAAGGTGCGTTTCCTGGCATCAAGGAGAGCATTTATGGAAAACGCGGCAAAAAGTACCGCAACCTCACTCGATTGAGCATCGCTCCCACTGGATCACTCAGCATGCTCGCTGACTGCTCACCTAGCATTGAACCGTTGTTTGCTTTGAGCTATGTGAAACGCGTGATGGGCGGAAAAGAGTTTTTTTACATTGACAAGAACTTTGAGCGCGCCATTGATGAACTTCAGCTGCATAAAGAAGAAATCATCGAGAGAGTCGTGCATCACGCATCTGTTCGAAACATTGAAGAGATTCCTTTGGCACTACGAAGGGTGTTTGTGGTTGCTCAGGAAATCGCCCCAGAGTGGCATATCAAGATGCAGGCGGCGTTCCAGAAGTACTGCGACACGGCGGTATCGAAAACCATCAATTTTCCCATGAGCGCAACGATCCGCGACATCGAAAAAGTGTACTTGGCAGCATGGAAACATGGTTGCAAGGGAATTACGATTTACCGCGACAAGAGCAAGAGCGACCAAGTCATCCAGCTTTCTTACAACATCTTTAAGCAACCAGTGAAACGACGACGGAAGTAAAGACCATGATTGAGCGCGAAGGTTTGGTGCACGTGTATACTGGCACTGGAAAAGGGAAAACAACGACGTCTTTGGGGCTGGCTTTGCGCGCTTTGGGGCATAATTTATCAGTGTACATGATCCAGTTCATGAAGAGCGGCGATACTGGTGAACTGTTTTCCGTGCAGAAGTATTTGCCAAACTTCCAGATCATTCAATTCGGGAAGGATGCCTTGGCTGAGAAACAGCTGAAGATTTACAGTTTTGAGGGAAAGGAGGCAGATGTGAAGCAGTTAAGCGAAGAAGAGATCTATACTTTTCGCTCTGATGATGATGAGAAGGAGCCCGCGCGGATGGGATTCGAACATGCGAAACGCATTGTTATGAACGGACAGCATGACTTAGTGATTCTGGATGAGATCAACTGCGTTCTTGACAAGAAACTGATTCCTGTGGAAGAAGCGCTGGAGCTGATTCAACAGAAACCAAAACATGTGGAATTGGTGCTGACTGGAAGAGGAGCTCCCGCTGAAATCTTGAAGGCTGCGGACTATGTCTCTGAAGTGAGAAGGATTAAACACCCGTATGATGCGGGGATTTTGGCGAGAAAAGGGATTGAGTATTAGTTACTGACTCTCATTCCTTCTTCGTTTTCTTGTACGCAACCCAGATCAAGAGAAGTAATCCCAATCCCAAAAGTACCACGCGTGCAATTCTGCCGAAGTAGCGGAAGGACTGAACGCCGCCGTAGAAGATTAAGATTAACCCGCTGAACATAAATCCTAGGCCAACCGCCTCAACACCAGTCA
>CAZDTM010000077.1:0-3299 GCA_964508385.1 Candidatus Woesearchaeota archaeon
ATTCTGGCGAGATGACGGAAGAGCAGAGAAAAGACTGGACATGGAAAAATGCGCCGCTGTATGAAGTGCTCTTAGACATGGTTGTGAAGCACCTGCCGAATCCTGTTGACGCGCAGAAATACAGAATCCCGAAGATCTGGAGGGGAGACTTAGACTCTCCTTTTGGAAAAGATTTACTGACTGCTAATCCTCATGGAAAAGTGGCGTTCGTCATTACGCGCGTCGTGTTTGATCAGCGCTCTGGGAGGGAGCTTGCTGCAGGCAGATTGTTTAGCGGAACCATCAAAGAAGGCATGGAGGTGTACTTGAATGGAGCGAAACAGAAGCAGCGCATTTCCCAGGTGTTCATGTACAAAGGCGTCAAACCCGACATGGTGCCGGAGGTCTATGCAGGCAACGTTCTAGCGCTGGGCGGCATTTCCGGGTATGCTGGTGAAACGGTCACCCTTGAACCGGAGCAGCCCTTTGAAGAGTTGAAGCACATTTTTGAACCGGTCATCACGAAGAGCATTGAACCAACGAAACCACAGGACTTGCCGAAACTCGTTGAAGTGCTGAAGAAAGTGTCAAAGGAAGATCCCTCAATTAAGATCGCGATCAATCAGGAAACCGGGGAAAACCTGATGAGCGGGATGGGGGAGCTGCATTTAGAGATCATCGAAAACAGAATCAAGACAGAGAAGGGGCTGGATGTGAAGACATCGGAGCCTATTGTGGTGTATAGGGAAACCATCACGAAAACCAGCCAGGAAATGGAAGGAAAATCCCCCAACAAACACAACAAATTCTACATGACTGTTGAACCACTGCCTGAAGCGATCTACCAGATGATTAAAAATGGCGATCTGTCTGAGGGAAGAATCAAAAAAGAGATCAATGAAATTGCGAAACTCCTTGAAGAGAAAGCAGGGATTCCGATCAAGGAGGGAAAGAAGATCTGGAATGTTCGCAATGGAAATGTCTTGTTTGACAACACGCGCGGCATTGTCGCTATTGGTGAAGTTCGAGAACTCGTCAACGAAGGATTTGAGCAGGTGATGGATGCTGGCCCTCTGGCAAAAGAACCGTGTGTCAAAGTATTGGTGCGATTGCATGATGCGAAGCTGCACGAGGATGCGATTCATCGCGGGCCTGCGCAGGTGTTGCCTGCTGTGAGAGAAGCCGTCAAGACGGCGATGCTGGATGCTGGTCCTGTGATCTTTGAGCCGCTGCAGATACTCTTGATCGAGTGCCCGTCTGCTTACCTTGGGGAGATATCCAAATTAGTCCAGAACAAGCGAGGACAGCTGATGGACGTGAATCAGGACGAAGAGGATATGCAGATCAAAGCGAAGATTCCTGTTGGAGAAAGCTTTGGACTGGCGTCTGATTTGCGCTCGGTGACTGCCGGGCGAGGATCATACTTTTTAGTGGATCAGATGTATGAGAAACTGCCGACTGACTTACAGCAGAAGATTGTTGCACAGATCAGGCAGCGCAAAGGCTTGAAGGCTGAAGACCTGGCTGAGAAGAACGAAGGATAGCTTCTTTTGCTCATAGTAACCTCTTGGCATACCTTTAAAATATCCTTTGTTTTGTCCCTTATCATGACTTTTGATAGTAGCGATGCATTAGATCCAGAATGGCTAGAGGAAAGTTTGGAAGAACTTGTTCAACTTGAGCAGGCCCTTGCTGCAATAAAAGGTCCTCTTCAATTTGGTGATACAACTGTTGCGCGTTATCGAGAACTTACCCAAGAACTTTCTGTTCTTTCCTTAGAAGATCTTCGTGCCTACAGTCTGTTTCTGAAAAAGAAACTTGGTTCCAATAATGACCCCCCAGGTAAGCTAGAAACTCCAGGTAAGCTAGAAACACTTCAACTCAGAATTAGCGACGTTGATGAATTTTTGCGGTGCACCTCACAAGATCTCGTTCGATTACAACACCTAGAGGAAACTACGCTTTTTGAGCTAGAAAAAATTTCTTCTCCTGCATCTTATGCAACACTTACTCCTCTTTTTAGACGTTACTCTGAAGCACTTGACACGTTATTGCAAAGGGTTAACGATTATCTTGCTCACCCGTGTCTAGAGGAAGATGATATGTCTGCTCAAACCGACGACGATACCGTATAATGACCATTTCTCTTAGTTTTACCGATAGTTTTATAAAGTGATTTGGACAGGTTTGGGTTGCTAGGGTATACTAGCTATGATACCTTCATACAAATCATTTTTGGGGGACTTTCAATCATGGCAAAAGAAAAACCACACTTAAATGTCGTGTTCGTTGGTCATGTTGACCACGGTAAGAGCACCACTGTAGGTCGTCTTATGTACGACTCCGGCGCTATTGACGAACAGGCGATGCGCAAGCTCAAGGAAAAGGCACAGGAACTCGGTAAGGCTGGGTTTGAATTTGCGTTCGTTATGGACAATCTGAAGGAAGAGCGAGAACGCGGGGTCACCATTGATTTGTCTTACAAGAAGTTTATGACCTCTAAATTTGAAGTTACCATCATTGACGCTCCCGGCCACAAAGACTTCGTGAAGAACATGATTACCGGTGCAAGCCAAGCTGATGCTGCGTTCCTTGTTGTTGCAGCCCCTGAAGGCGCCATGGCGCAAACAAAGGAGCACTTATGGCTGTTGAAGACGCTTGGTGTCGGTCAAATTTGTGTGCTGCTCAACAAGATGGATGTTGCGAAATTCGATGAAGGAAAGTTCAAAGCTGCAAAAGAAGAATTATCTAAACTGATTCAAACTGTCGGTTACAAACTGGATAAAGTGAATTTCATCCCTATCAGCGCTTACCACGGCGATAATGTTGCTAAGAAAAGCGCTAACATGCCTTGGTACACTGGACCTACGTTAAGGGAACAGTTTGACAACTTTGTCGAACCAGAAAAACCAACGAACCTGCCTTTGAGACTGCCAATCCAAGATGTCTACAACATTTCCGGCATTGGAACTGTTCCTGTCGGGCGCGTTGAAACTGGCAAGATGAAGGTTGGCGACAAGGTCATTATCACGCCTGCACGCGAAGGCAAGGGTATTGTTGGTGAAGTGAAGACCATTGAGATGCACCACGAACAGATTAATGAAGCATTGCCTGGCGATAATGTAGGATTCAATCTACGAGGCGTCGCAAAAACTGATATTGCGCGCGGGGATGTGTTAGGACACACTGATGCTCCGCCTACCGTGGTGACTGAGTTTACCGCACAGATTGTCGTTTTGAATCATCCGACTGTATTGACTGTTGGGTACACGCCTGTGTTCCATATCCACACCGCACAAGTAGCTTGCAAGATCGCTGAA
>CAZDTM010000078.1:0-3156 GCA_964508385.1 Candidatus Woesearchaeota archaeon
CAGGCACCTTTAGATTCTACTGCAGCGTCTACTGCGGTTCTGGTCACAGCGGAATGGAAGGAAAGCTTATTGTTGAAGAATAAGCATTTAACTTTTTATCGTGTAGCTTCCTTTTCTTTTTTCTACAAGCCCGTCGCGCACCATCGTATTGAGAATGTGCGTAAGACGTAGCGAGGAACGGGAGCAGAGTGCAGCGAGTTCTTTCAGTGTACGTGGTTCTGATGAGCGGAGAAATATTCTTAAGAGCTTGGCGCGAAGTTGACGATCTGAGCCTTCAAACCGCGTTTGGGTGGTTTTTGGTCTGATGCCTGTTTTTCTTGATGTTAATAGTGTCGCGCCGTAGTCCATGAGTGCGTTGTGCCATTCCCTGCTTCTTCCTTTTGGCAGGCATTGAAGGGCGAGAGCTTCGAGATCTTTGTCTGCCACAGAGGAAAGCAGCTTAAACTCGTGGATTAGTATACGACGAATGTTCGTGTCGATGGTCACCATGTTTGCATTTGCCGCGAAAATCCTGACCGCCTTTTTGGTGTAGGGACCGATGCCTGGAAGCTTCTCTTCTTCAAGCGCTTTGAGGACGTTGCCTTGATACTTTTCTGCAATGATCTTTGCTGCAGCATGCAACCTCATGGCGCGGTTGTTGTAGCCGAGACCGAGCCACGCCTGAAGAACATCCTTACGCGGTGCTTGCGCAAGGTCGGTGACTGTTGGCCACCGAGATATCCACGTAGTATAGTATGGAGTGACGCGGTCAACTTGTGTCTGCTGGAGCATGATTTCTGAGATGAGAATCTTGTAGGGGTCTGTTGTTTGGCGCCAGGGAAGAGTACGACCGTGTTGATGGTAGTAGTCTCTAACTTTACATTGAAACGTACTTCTTTGCTGCAGTGAAAGTATACGGGGCATCTTCTTTTAGCACGGGCGCAGTCTTTAAATATCTGCTCGCTTCTTGTTGCATGATGAGGTGGTACGTCTTCACATTGAGTTTGCTTCTTGCTGCTATGACCTACTCCCTGTTCACGATACGTTCTCCTTACTGGTTTTATCTTGGTGTTGTGGCCGCGTGGCTCTTCTTTGGGGCTTTGGCTTCTTTTTTTGATCAAGAATCGACGCTTGATTTATTGCGGCACAAAGGGTTGCTGTTCGGGAGGTACTACTTTATCCTGGCCTCTTTTGGCTTTTTGATTGAGATGGTTGGTAGCTGGGTGCTTGGGTGGTGGCACTACGCTTACCTGAATTTTGTTGTTGTGTTCTTTAGTATGCCTGTTTTTTATCCGTTCATCCTCATGTCGTTTCGTGATAGCTACGTCATCATGAAATATCTCGTTGCGAGATCGTGGCGGGCTGTTCTCCTTTCCATGCTTTTAGGCATCTTGATGTGGGAAGTCCCGAATCTCTTCTCTGGTGACTGGGTGTATGCTCCCCCTTTTAGTTCAATAGCTCTCTTTGGCTTGCCTCTTGTTGTACTTGTTGGGTGGGCTCTCTTGATTGTTGGTCCTGTTTTCTTGTATGAACAGGTGTTGAAAACGAGAACATAGCCTTCTTGATTGTTGTTCAAGATAGTATTTATAAACAACCACAAACTATGAAAACGATATGGAAATAGGCAATGCATTTAGAATTTTCAAAAGAGCCAACTATGCGCTCATCTTTTTTGTAGTTGCAGTCATCATCGCCTGGATTTATATTGGTCCATTGACTAACCAAGATAATTATGATGCACTTGCGTGGATCTTTGCGATCGCATTTCCAGTCCTTGTCGGCTTGATCGTCGCAAACCAGGTCTATAATCTTCGTGAAGTCAAAACCTGCCCAACATCTGCAACCTCGGGTGGCATACTTGGCGGTGTCGCTGGCATTATCACGGTGGGTTGTCCTGCCTGTCCGCTTTTGTTACTCGGATGGCTTGGTCTCGGTGCTGGAGCAACAGGCGGTGTTCTCGGTGGTCCTTGGATAAAACTTGCGAGTCTTCTTGTATTGGTTCTTGCGCTATACTGGGCAACAAAGCGCTAGTGAATATATCCCTTTGTCAGTAAACGCCCCATCATCGTAAGTTTAATGCGTGTTGGTCTTCTTGCGTTTATAATATCAACTAATCCCAACTGGCGGAGACCAGTTGATTTGAGAGTTCCGTTGAGATGATATGACAGAAGTGAAGGGCCTATCTTTGCCTTCTCCGAAAGCGCCTCAAAATCAAGCGCTCCGTCTTTTTCTTTAAAGAGAATCTTTAGCAAGAGCAATTTCTTGTCCGTTAGCATCTTGTAGTAGGAAAACTTTAGCACGGGTAAGACCATCGTTGTTTTCCCAACGACGTCAAACGCCCGTAAACCGTTTACGAATGCCGCACTTGTCGCGGCGCATCGCGTTGTCCGATCTCCAGCACCGATGTTAACAAGCACCTCTTGGCCATAGCGCGATGCAAGATCGCTAATGATTCTGAAAATTTCTTCCCAAGGATGGCCCCTGATCTCCTGAACACTAACGCGAATATTGAACCGGGTAAGATCTTTCTTTAATTTTTCAACCTCTGTAAATTTTTTAGGAACACAAATAACAATCAGGTGGTTGGTTGGAAAGTCCTTAATGCCGATGTAAAGCGCTTCGGCGTCCTCATCTAGAGGCGCAATAACGATGTGTCCCATACTAGGAGATACTTATTGGTCTTATTAAACACTTGCTTGAACAACTGTTTATCTCTTCAGCACCGCCCCCTTATTTTATCGCCTGATATATCCATTTTGTTGCTGCTTTGTACCCATATCTTTAAAAATAAGATAAAAAATGTAGGCAGTGTTGCACTATGACAGAACTCGTCGCTTTCTTATCCACTGGAAAAGGAACGTGGGGGCATGTTTCCCGCTTGCTTGAAGGAATGTCTGGGCAACTCTGGGATAAAGTCTACTTGTTGACAAATGACTACGGCATGCAGAACTTTAAGGCTCCGGCACATGTCGAACTGCTTGAGATCAAATCCTATGCTGGGATTAGGGAAGTGCGTGACGCTATTTATGCAGTGTTAAAAGAACGCATTAAAGGAACAGAAGTTGCTGTCAATTTTATTTCCGGTGAAGGAAAAGAGCACATGGCGTTGATGAGTGCGCTGATGCGTTTAGGTGTTGGATTTCGATTGGTTGCCCTCACCCAAGATGGCGCGGATGA
>CAZDTM010000079.1:0-3150 GCA_964508385.1 Candidatus Woesearchaeota archaeon
ATTCACAGTGTAACGCGTCCACTCAATAGAAGTCTTACCCATCACTCAACACCTCTTCATTCAATTCATTAGCACCCGCATTAAGTCTTCATATTGCTCAAGGGTATCTCTACCTAAGTCTGTTAGAGTGTAGTAACCTACAGCATTCTGACCAACCATCTTCTTCTCCTTGTCGGGTGGAGAATATAGAACTAAGCCTCTCCTGATCAAATCTTGTATAAAGGATTTTATGTGAACCCAATCAGTATTAACCGCATACATTGTTCTCGTAACAGATAGACGACCCTGCTCCTTCAAGACCTTCAAAACATCAATCTTTTGCTCAAAAACACTTCTCCGCATCTATTCACGCCTCCACTACACCACAAACCTCACACCAATAGCGACTCATTTCTGATAACCGTGACCTATGATCATGTGCGCCCCAGCCATCTCCCAGTCAAACTCTTCTAAAACATCCGCCTTCTCCAGTGTGGCTATTAGCGCGCAGAGGCCGCACACCGAAAGATCATTCATTTCTAAAGCTTCCTCAACGCTTGCTTGACAGCTTTAGCTATTGCTGCTGTATCCCATGCTTCGCTACCTCGATAGTGAAAGTTAGCCCAGCTTAGGAGCTCCGTCTCATTCAGGGCTACGTTTATTGTTATCTTCATCTATTCAGCGCCTCTTCTCCGCATCAAGCCTCAATAAAATTTGCGTGGAGATATTATACAAGTCCCCACTAACAGACCTTCTAATGTGCTTCATCTCACCACCACATTTAGGGCAATTCCTTTTTACTCGCCTAAAGCGTCTCATTCCTTTGGGAAGTCGAACTGATTTTACCAAGCCCTGATGTAACGGTTCAAGTAGCTTAGTATATTCTTCTCTCTGTTCCAAAACACCATGGAATAGTCCACAGTTAGGGCAAAGATCAACCGAATTGAAGTCGGTAATAGTCATTTCCTATTCTACGCCTCTGATCTGGCCTTCCGCATATCATCAGCATAACGCTTACCAAGCCAAGGATACTTCTCATCCAACCCCTCCACACTCAAATCATAGTCACCCAACTCCCTAAACTGCAACACCCTCACACCATGAGCATTAGACTCAACCTCCAAACAACCAAACATAGGAGCCGTCAACCGAGCCAAATACTTATAGCAAGTCGTCGTATTCGCCCCCACAAGCTCAGCCCCATCAGCAACCAAATTACGCGGCCTCAAATAATCCTCACCCCGCCTAGCCTTCACAACCCCAAACACAAACTTCCTGAAAATAGGCTCCACCTCATAATTCTTGTTAGGAGCAAACCCATCATTCACATTCGGCATAGCAGCATCCCTGACCGACATTTTAGAGCCTTCTCTCTCTCTACCCACCCCTAAACCTGCAGCCAGCTTAGCTAGTTGGTGCCAAGCCTTCGCGTTGCAGGATCGGTGCATGAGACGCAGGTTTCTGGGGTCGTTGTTCTTTTCGTCACCATCTGTGTGGTCGATGGTGATCTTTCTCTCTCTCTGGTCTGTCTCGGTGAACAGTTTTCCGCACTCCTTCCACTGACATGTGTAGCCGTCTCTCTCTGAGAGCAGACCTACGATTGCGTGTCTAGCAGTTTTACCGAATCTTTTAGGCATGGGTTCCCCCTGTCCTCCGTGTGATGTTAATCCGTGTTGTCTGTTTTTCTTGGCTTCTAGGTAAAGCGTTCTGGACGGGTCGGCTCTGCACATGGTTGATCATGCCCATCGAGCTATCGCTCCAGACCATGTTTACTAGCTTCATCTCCCTGTGTCCGCTGACTCTGCTTCGCTTTTCGCTGCTTGCAGGTGTCTCAGCGCTCTGTGGCGCCAAAGGTCTTTAACCGTTCCGTCATGTTTGATCTTGCCTAACAGGGCTTCGGCTAGGGAGATGTGGTTTAACGCGGTTTCCAGTATTTTCTCAGGCTTCTGTAGCTCTGATATGACTTCGCTGGTGGCCAGAGCTGGGCTTCTCTTGGCTCCTGACTCCAGTTCTCGTCTCAGCAGCCTTGTCCCCACGTAGCCGAGTTCGGCGTTCCCCACTGGTCTGTTCATCACGTCCATTATGCGTCTCCAATACTCGTCGAAGGATAGTTCTCCCCGTTCGGCTCCTGCTACAATCGCGTCGAATCTAGCTAGTCTCTCAGACAGTTGCATCATGGTTTCCTCCTCAATGCCGCTCTGGTCTGCATCAGGATTCTGCCCAGCACGTTCTTGCCGTCGCGGTTCCGTCCTATTCCCCAGAAACTGTCTCTGGGCGAAGCCTCTATGAGCTCCGCGCTGCCTGTGGATAATAGTTTCTTGGCGAGTCCTCGGTTCTGAAGGAATTTCTGTCTGACGACGCTCATCATCCTCTCCACCTTAGTGTCCTGCCAGCCAACCCTCACCTCGTATGTGGGCAGATGGTGTGCCACTATCGCCACTAGGCTTTCAGTTGGCGCTGACACCATCCAGTCGGCAATATCTTTCCTGCTGGGCTTACCGTATTGGTAGGCTTCCTCGCTGCTCCTGAAGGTTCTGCCCTCGAAGGTGACTGGGCACGGATAGAGATTGCTTAGGTAGCCGTATTGTCCGCGAGCCCGATAGAACTGTATCGTCCCGATAGCCTGCTTGGTTTTCGACATCAATCTGCATCCTCCAAGTCTTGGTCTGCCAAGTCTAACAGGTTGAACTGAGCCTTACAGTCTCTGCATTCAAGGAACATTTCTCCGTCTATGCAGAAGAAGCGGAAGGTTTCGTTACCCGATTTCGTTGGATGCTTCTCCTTGTTATTGCATTGGAGGATAAGACCCTCCCTTATCTTCTCACCAGTGAACTTGGTCTCGTCATAATGTATCAGGCTGAAAAGCTTCTCAGGCGCACTCATCCTATTCTACACCTCTATGCAACGATAATATTACTCTCGTTCTTGAGATAAAGTCCGTGAAGCTCGTGGGCGAACACCTTACCCCTTCCACTTATGATGAACCAAGAGCTTAGAACAATATCGTCATCCATTAATCGCCTGATTTCCGTCAAAGCTTTACGCTCTCGCTTCTTATCCACGAGATCAGTTCTTATCAGGGAATGCTTCATTTCTGATAACCGTGACCTATGATCATGTGCGCCCCAGCCATCTCCCAGTCAAACTCTTCTAAAACATCCGCCTTCTCCA
>CAZDTM010000080.1:0-3030 GCA_964508385.1 Candidatus Woesearchaeota archaeon
AGTAAACGATATCTTTTTAAATGAAAAACAGAGAGTCCACCCTCAAGAAAGTGTTCTGAGGACAAAAAAAACCATGGGAGACCCAAGAAAGCAAAGAAAAAAGTTTAGTGGGCCAACTCACCCATGGCAGCGCGTGCGCCTGGATGAGGAGCGTCAACTCGTTGATGCATATGGCCTCAAGAAAAAAACAGAGCTGTGGAAGCATATCTCCTTCTTGCGCCACATCAAAAAGCAGGCAAAGGCGTTGATTTCCAGGAGAGATTCTCAGGCAGAAAAGGAAAAAGAGCTGCTCATTAAGAAGCTCTATGGTCTGGGCATTGTTCAGGAAAACGCAACCTTAGACAACGTTCTCGAGCTCACCACGCCGGATATTCTCAACAGACGCCTCCAGACCGTGGTGTATGCAAGAAAGATAGCAAATACCCACAATCAGGCGCGCCAGTTCATCACGCACCAGCATATTGTGGTGGGAGAGAAGAAGCTCGATGTTCCTTCGTACTTGGTCAAGCGGGCAGAAGAATTTCTTGTCTCCTTTGATCCAACATCCGCCCTCGCAGACGAAGATCATCCAGAACGAGCAAAGCAAAAGGTGAAAGAAGCGCAGCAAAGCGCAGAAAAAGCAGGGAAGGGAAAAAAAGTGGAAAAGAAGGAAGGGCCAGCAAAGGTTGAAGCAGCATGAAGCAGGAAGCGATACGGTGGGGGGTAGCGTACATTTATTCAAGTTACAACAACACCATTATTCACGTCACTGACATGACCGGAGCTGACACCATTGCGCGCGCATCCGGTGGCATGGTGGTGAAAGCTGACCGTCTGAAGCCATCTCCAACTGCTGCAATGAATGCAGCGAAACAAATTGCAGAAAAAATCCGCGAGCAGGGCATCTCTGCATTGCACATCAAGATCAGGGCGCCGGGTGGCCACGATGGTCCCAACTCGCCGGGTCCGGGAGCGCAGGCCGCCATCCGTGCCTTGTCAAGATCCGGCATCCGCATCGGCGTGATCGAAGACGTCACAGCTACTCCGACAGACGGGTGCAGAAAGAAGCATGGAAAGAGGGGGCGACGAGTCTAATGAATGTGAAAGCCCTCAAAAAAGAAGAGCACGAACTTATTGCCCTCATTGACAAAGCCAACCCCATGATGATGAACGTCGTGAGAAGAATGGTGATGACTGACGTGCCAACCCTGGCAGTCGATGAGGTCACCATCAAGAAGAACAGCTCTGCATTGTACGATGAAATGCTCGCCCTCCGTTTGGGGCTGCTTCCGCTGACAACTGATTTGAAAACCTACAAGTTGCAGGCAGACTGCAAGTGCGAAGGCAAGGGGTGCGCACAATGCACCGTGCTGCTCACCCTGAAGGCAAAGGGGCCGTCAACGGTGTATGCTTCCCAGATCCATTCCAAAGATCCTGATGCGAAGCCCGTATACCCAGACACGCCGATCGTGAAGCTGCTGGCAGATCAGGAGCTCGATCTTGAGATGAAGGCGGTTCTCGGCCAGGGAAGGAGCCACACGAAATTTTCGCCCGGTCTCGCCTATTACGCCGGCTATCCTGAGATTGAAGGAAAGAAATCTGCGCTGAAGAGTCTGCCAAAAACAGTGCAGGACAAGCTTGTTGAAAAAGGAGACGGCATTGAAGTAAAAAATATCTCCAGCTGGACTGAAGCAGACGAAGAAGCCTGCGAGAAACAAGGGATGACGATAACGCATTCAGAAGAAAAATTTATCTTCCACATCGAATCATGGGGCCAGCTCAAGCCGAAGGAAATTCTCGTGAAAGCGACTGACATGTTCGACGCAAAGCTCAAAGAGTTTGCGGCAAAGTTCAAAAAGCTTAAATAAGCTCGTTCAGCTGATTCTTATCACACGGAGGTCGGACATCTACCCGACAGACTCGACCGTCTTGTGATCCGCACGACATTTCTTTAGCATGCTTGCTGGTCCACACTCGCACACTGCACTCTTAGAGTACACACACTTCGGTATAAGAATTATTAAATTGCTCACGTTGATGCGCTCAGAAATGGTTGACTCACTTTTATTAACGACCACTAAGAAGGATCCTCGCTCTCTATGTGGGCGTTACAGTTAGGGTATCGACCCGCTGGTCCTGAAGGATGATCGAACCACCAGAAAGGCAGACAGTGAGACCTGACGTCTGACGGTCGTAAACTATCTGATCATTAAATATTACTATGTGCGCATGAGGGCTGCCAATTCCCGGTAAGCCAGCAAGGATATCAAGCGTCACTCCGCTACAGCTCTGTTTGACACCAAGCTTATACCAGCCATTCGCTTCCTCTGTTTTTTGTTGCATCCAGGACATATAACAATTCACGATGAAGTAACGCTTAATAATCTTTCATGAGGTCAAGGATTCAGTTGTAAACACGCGACCTCTTGTCGATGTCGGCGATCAGGATAACGTGCTTAGACTCATCGATGCTGTAGAGAGCACGATAATCTCCAATGCGGTAGCGGAAGACCTTTTCACCTTGATTGCGTCCGAGAAACTTGGCGTCAGAAGGAACGGGATTATCTGTTAGCTTCTTCAAGCGTGCTTCGATTCTAGCTTTCAATTGGGGATCCAATTTGTCGACGGCGCGCTGTGCTCGTTGGGAGAAGTCGATGGCGTAGATGCTATTTCAGCCTCCTTGTTCTGCCAGCTTTGAGATCCTCTCTGGCTTCCTGAAGAGCTTGGAGATCCTGAGCTGTGAGGACGTCATCTGTCGCTGGCAAGTGAAGCTTGATATACGCAAGATCCTGCTTAATCTCCTTCAGTTCATGCAGGATGGTTTCGACGTTGGCCATTATGATCATAAGGTTGGTGGCCCTTATATAACTATCGCTCTGCTTTGCGGATCTTCGTCATTGCGCTACAACTGTTTACAGCAGCAGGTAAGAGAGATTCGCTACATCATGCAAAACCGGTGGTACTGATCCAACATTACCGCGTAAGTCTTAAATACTTTGAACTGTCCTGCTCACTTTGGCACCGCGCTCACGCGGTTCACCAGTACGCGGA
>CAZDTM010000081.1:0-2856 GCA_964508385.1 Candidatus Woesearchaeota archaeon
GTAATCTTTCCTACCCTCTTCTTCTTTACTATTCCAGCTTCCACTAAAATAGCAAGATACTCGGAGACTGTAGACCTCACTTGGTCGTATGCCCTCTCCGGGTAGAGCTCTTGGGCAAGGGTTTTGATGGCGATCCACTCCTGCCCCGACTCTTTAAGAAGAGTGCCCAGCCTGAAGAAGATCAGCTTTTGGGTTTCCGTCATTCCAGCAAGCAGTTTTGGCTCAACTTCTGGTTCTTCCTCAATCATTGGCGAGGGTTGCAAAGGAAGTGGATCTTCCTTGAAGATCTCTGCTCGTACTTTTGGCGCTTCTTCCATGTAGGCCAGAACCGCCCCTAACTCATCGGCCCGACTTTCTATGGTTTCAAATCTCTCTTTATTTTGTTCCTGCATGGTTTGAAAGTAGTGCAACCACTCTTTGATTGCCTCTATGTCTGCTCTAATACGAGAAAATGAGATCTTTAGATTGTCGTTGATGGCGGCTAATTGCTCTGCAGACGTATCTTTTCTCTTTTTTGGACCCCACAGCGCCATGTTCTTTTCTTTTGTTTGCGGCAAGTGTATATAAATTTTTGCTTTGTGTCGACGACAGTTCTTAGACGTCTGTAGACGTGTCGTCGACGCGTCGTCGACGGGATCGACGCATTATTTTTTGGTTATTGTGGAAACGGTGTGCGCAAGGTTATGGCGCGAGCTATAAGGAGATCAATTTCGAGAGTGGGTTGCATGGTTACAGGTTTTGGTTTGGTCGGATTGAAAAGGGGGGGTTGCCTAAACGAAAAGACCTTGCATACTTTGAAAAGCGAGAATATAGTTGAAGAGAGAGGATAGATGGTAGAAGGCAATGCTGAAAGCGTGCCTTTTTCAGCTTGTGAGGGCTTAGGATGATGAAGATGCTAATTTGATGATTACTGGATCTTCTGCGTTAGTGAACAAAAATAGGGTAAGTGAGAGTATTACTGCAAGAGACAATAGAAAAAAGATGAGAAGCGAAAACAAAAAGAAGACAGTGCGAATACTAAAAAAGGAAGGAATAACCTTCTTTTTTAAAAAGTGAGAGTTTAGTAGGTATCCAAAGTTTTTTGGTCTAATGAGTGCTGACGCAAAAAGAGTAGCTTTTTGAGAGTATACACTTCCTTAAGATCTGGAGAAAGGGCAAGTGAGGCTTTTCTGTGCAAAAAACGGCTTTTGACAACTGGAAGGCCTTTTGTGAGGATTCGATTGGCTACTCCTCTTACTGTTGATTCAGACAGGTTCAAACGGTCTGCTAAGCCTGTATACGTGCTTTCTAGCCCTTCTGCTTCGTTTTCAACTATGGCTGCAAATACTGAAAATTCCCTGTCTGTGAGACTTTGAACCTTCTGAGCAATAACCTGATCTACCTCTTGAAGCACTTCTTGAAGCCCGGAAGTGTCAAAAACTCCTCTTTTCGGTGGGTTAGTTGTTGACCGTTGATTGTTGATTGTTGTTGATTGTTGTTGATTGTTGACTACCCCCTTATTTCCTATGGAACTTTTTAAAAAGTTTTTATTTTCCCTTTTTTCTGAAATAGATGTCAAAATTAGTTTTATTTCTTTTTTTATGTCTAAAATATCTTCTTTTTGGTCTAGAATCTCTTTTTTCAGGATTTCTATGTCTTTTTTGACTAAGGAAAAAGCAGTTTTTACTCTTTCTTCGTTGATTTTTTCTGGTTCCACCCTCATTTTAAGTGCTCTCTCCATTTAAAGATTTGCGTTTGTTGTTGATTGTTGACTATTGTTTGGTTTTGTTTGTGTTTCTTAGCTCGTCTTTGAGCTTTTGGAAAAGAATGAGAAACAGTTCTTTTTCGACCTCTACGCCCGCTTCAATGAGACTCTTCGCTAAATGCTTCCCGAGGCCCTTTTCCGTTGTTTCTGAGAGGTTTTGGCTTAACAGCCTTTGTACTGTAAAATCGCACAAAAATCCATTATTCAACGCCAAGCAGACTTTTAACCCTCTTTCGTTTTGTATTGTTTGGTTGTTTAGGTCAACGATAACCCTGTTCTGGTCCTCTTTCAGGAACACCCCTGATAAATGGCAGAAAAACCCGCTGGCAAGGAGTGTACTACTCATTGTTTTTTTTAGCGTTTCTTGGAAAGAATCGTTTTCTGCCCAATTTTTGGGCTCTGGCTCCGCTTTTTTTGCGTTGGCGCAGGCGATAACTGGGCCTAGATAAGATGTAATCTTCTGCTTGGGTGAACGCCCTTTTTTTCTGTAAAGTGTTTTTGCGAGATAGAGGTATATTTTTTCTTTGCCTTCTTTGTTTTTTCTTCTCTTTGTTCTTAGGTACATACGAATGGTGGGCACTATATTACTTTTATACTTTCTGGCGTTCTCACCTTAAACTTTAGTGTTTACGAGGCTTCGGGCAACTTTCCGTTTTTTGAAGAAATCTTTGATTTTACATGAGGAATTGGAAGGTGAAAAGGTAATGCGAGTTCTTCTTCGATGGACAGCGCTTTGATATTACATTTTGTTAGAAGATGGTTAAAGATTGCTGGGATGAACTCCTTTTCCATCCTCTTTTCTTTTTGCCATTTTTTCACCAAAAGGTTGATCTTTTCTTCTGTGTTTAGGTATACGGCTGCGCCGGCCAGCTCGATTTTGGCTACTTCTGGGGCATACTCAACATAGAACACAAATTCAACTGTTGCCGCTCTCTGCTTTTTTGTGAGATCATCAATTGGCTGTGAAGTAATGTTTGTGATCGTGAGGTTGTTCTTTGCCTCTGTGCTGCTGCGCGCCTCTTTCTTCTTTGTTGCCACGATGCCTGTGAATTGAACATTTATAATCATCGCGATGCGCCCCTTTGTATTTTTATAAATGTTTGGGTGATCTC
>CAZDTM010000082.1:0-2772 GCA_964508385.1 Candidatus Woesearchaeota archaeon
AGAAAACCCTTTTGTAGGTGACCAAGTGAAGAGGGGACAAATGCCAGACTACTACACCCAAAAGTATGGTGTTACCAATCTTTGGAGAATTGAATTATCGAACTATTGGCGACTTATGTACACAATTCAATCCAATGAAGTGGAAGTTATAGACTTTGTACTCGACATTATTGACCACAAAGAATACGACAAGAAATTCGGTTACAAGGGGAAATAGAACCAGACCATTAAATTTTGCTCTATTCAATATTCCCCACCAACCGAAGAGTTCACAGAACCGACAAACACTACATTTTTAAAAGAGAATCCCTCCAAAAAAAGATGGACAAACGCAATCTTGGACTGATCATCTTGGTATTGTCCCTGTTGATGGGCATAGCGGTTGTCAACCTCATCAGCAACTCGCGAGAGAGCGCAGACGACAAAGGATGCTTCCAGGATAGCCAGTGTGGAGTCATAGCCTCAACGCTGAGCATTTCGCATTTGGGTATCGGCATTCTCTTCGCTCTTTTCTCTTTGGGGGTCTACCTCATGGTCTTTGGAAGAACAGAGGAGCGATTATTGGAACAGCTGGAGCAGCAGCGGGAGGATCTCACGCGTGAGGAAAAGCTCAAAATCGTCGCCATGCTATTGTCAGAAAACGAGAAAAAGGTGCTGCACACAATTGTAGACAATGAGGGCATCACGCAAAACACCTTGCGAATAAGAACGTCGCTTTCAAAAGCTCTGCTCAGCAAAATTCTTTCTGACTTCGAAAAAAAGAGTATCATCGTGCGCGAAGCGAAGGGAAAAACATACGCCGTGTATCTAAAGAGCCATTTTTAGATACTGTGAACGATAAAGAGAAAGAAACTGGCGTATTTATCCAAATAAAGTCTTTTTCTAGGACAGTTAGAGGAACAAGATATATAGAGAACAAGAGCAATCCGCACGCATCAACACAATCGGGGTGAAGAGATGAAAACTATGGAAACAAAAGAACAAAAGAAAATCGCTATTGAAATCAATCCAACCACGCTCTGGAAAGCCGGAACGTTCGTGTTCGGGTTGCTGTTTATTATTTCGCTTGTAACAGGGGGCTTCAGTGGCTCTGGAACTGCAGGGATCGCAGTTCCTTCTGGAAATACTCAGCCACAACCTTCATTAGGGGGCACAAATCAGCCACAAGCACCAGAACCAGTTGTAGACATGAAAAAGCTGGTTGATGATGACCCCGTGTTTGGTGATCCTAAGGCACCGGTGACGATTATTGAATTTTCCGACTTTCAGTGCCCATTCTGTGGAAGATTTTACACGCAGACACTTCCGCAAATCAAGAAAGACTACATTGACACTGGAAAGGTAAAACTCGTATATAGGGACTTGCCTCTTCCATTCCACGAATTTGCGCAAAAAGCTGCTGAAGCAGGAGAATGCGCAGATGAACAAGGAAAATTCGAAGAGATGCACGACAAGATCTTTGACAACCAGGCATCATTAAGCGTCGACAATCTGAAGATATGGGCCCAACAAATTGGCCTTGATGCGAACAAGTTCAATTCCTGCCTGGACAGCGGACAAATGGCGGCAGAAGTAGCCAAAGATCTCGCCGATGCGAACGCGGTAGGGGCAAGTGGCACACCAACATTTTTCATTAACGGGAAGAGGCTTGTTGGCGCACAGCCCTTCGCTGCATTCAAGACAGTGATTGACCAGGAGCTGGCCTAAGGCCACTCCTCTTTTTTCTTTTTGAGCAAAATAATTTCTAAAGAAAGAAGATGAAAACGTTATGAAAGTCACGCCACTATTTTTGACAGTGTTCGCGATCTTGCTTATTGCCGGATGCACGTCTCAAAATAAGTATGCGTCACTGTCTTTTCAGGAAGTATGCAGACAGACCGGCGGAATGTGGATGACGATGCAACCGACGAAGGACTTTATCCCTACAGGCCAACCGGCATGTGCTGGATGTATGCAGCCTAATGGCGATCATATTTGCGAAAAAGAGACGTATCTTTCTGCGCTGAAAAAATAAAAAAGAGGGACCAAAACGGACCCGTCAGTGCTGTTTATGTGGCGGACAGCAAGGATAACGGCCGCAGTCACAATAGTCGACAAAGTCACAGAGTTTTGTCGCCATGTCACCGCGTGGTGTTTTCCTTATCTGAAGGCATGATCCCTTTTCATTGGTGGTGGTCAGCGTGATTTCCGCCCCCCATCATGCTTGAAGATGAATCTGTCTTCATCATCTTTCCACATTCATCATGCATCTCTTCCATGTCCGATCCCATCATGCCAGTCATGTGTTCCTGACGACTATTGTCCATGACGTTGGCATTGACAGGGGAAGGGATGCCCGCAACGACGAAAGCGCCGACAAGAAGGACGGCGACCGTCGCAAGCAGATAGACTAAAGGTTTACTGTTTTTTTTCATCGTATTCACCTCCACTGGTGATAAGAGAAGGAGAGAGAACGATCTATTTAGAGGTTGTTAGCATGACCGTCTAAGACCGAGTTCTTACTTTTTCTGAAGAAAAACCCTGTAGGTCTTCCCTTCACGTTGACGTTGCACGAGGCCAAGACGGTCTAACTGAAGCAAGAGTGCAGAAACCTTTGCCTTGCTCCATTGCAGTCGATAACGCAGGGAGTCTTGGGTGATCTCACCAGCTTTTTCGACCTCCTCAAGAATCTTTTTCTCATCGGCAGACAGCGCTTTTTTGATAATAGTCAGTTCATTACCTTGAGACGGCTCTGTGGGAGAAGGAGCTACTCTCTTGATAATCAGCCAGAAG
>CAZDTM010000083.1:0-2516 GCA_964508385.1 Candidatus Woesearchaeota archaeon
TTGGATCAAGAACTGAAGAGCATACGCCGCTTCCAACTTCGTGCCAGCCAATCGTTTCACATATCTCCCTTGTTCGCCGATGTATTGGTCAATGGCGTCAAGAATATCGTGTTGTGCTCGACCATCCTGAATTCCACGTAAAATCTCTTGCGGAGACTTTAGAACGTAGTCTTTGCCATTTTTCGCAAAAAATTTGTCTCTTACAGCCTCCGGAGAAAATCCATGTTGGTGTAAGTAGTTTTCATCAATGCCAAGCTTGTTGTACAACTTTGCGTCGGCTTCGGCGGCGGCTGTTTCGGCTCTTGTCGGTCTTGGCACGTTTTCATAACCTCTTTTGATATCAAATGTGTTGCGCTCTTTCTATAAAAAGCTTACCTTCTCTGGATAAGGATCTCTGTGTATCGCCCGGTGCAGTATTTTCTGACGAGCTTCTTCATCTCTTCAAGGGTCACCTGACGAATGCTGCTCAGAAACTGTTTGCGGGTCATGCCTAGCTCATAGAGGAAGGCGTTGTTGTCTGCACGCATTTTATTGTCTTCGTTTGCAAGCAAGTAGGATCCTATGACTGAACTCTTGGCATCAGCGAGCTCTGTTGTTGTAGGGTTTTTAAGTTTGAGCTGGTCGAGAAGAATGCTCCGTGCTTCAGGAAGGTCTCTTGGCTCTGTGCCCACATACACAGCAAACAAACCATAATGCGCTTCTGCTTCATAGAGGGCACCAACAATATACGCAATACCGCGTTTTGTTCTGATCTCATTGAAGAGGCGGGAACTTTGACCCTTTCCCAAAATCGTACGGAACACTTCTACGGCTGCTGCATCTTTGTGATTGATTGGTGGTGCTGGAAAACCCATGACTACGTATGAATGTTCGACGTCTCTTTTGATGGCAACTCTTTTCTGGCGCGGGGCCGGAATTTGGTAGACGGCTCTTTTCTTTATCTGATGTGTTGAGAGGGCGGCAAATTCTTTTCTCGCTGCAGCGATTGCTTTTGTTGCTGAAATATTGCCGGCAATGGAGATCACCATGTTTGGTGCAGTATAGTACTTTTGAAAGAATGAAACAATGTCCTGTTTGGTCATGGCACGAATCGCCCGCTCATTTCCATAGGTTGGGTTACTGAAGGGCAGGCCGCGGAAGAGATGCTTTAAGAGCATAACCCACTGGTACTGCTTTGGGTCGTCGTCGACAACCCTGATTTCGTTAATAACAACGTTCTTTTCTTTCTCGATGCTCTTCTCATCAAAATGCGGGTTCACCATCATGTCTGCAAGAATCTTGATACCGCGAATGAAGTACTCTTTTGGGAGATGAACGTAGAAGTGCGTTCTTTCTTGGGATGTCGCTGCGTTAAAGTCCCCGCCCAGGGACTCAATCTCATTGCTCAGCTGTTGTGCTGTCCTGCTCTTTGTTCCCTCAAAGAGAAGATGCTCCAAGAAATGGCTGAGGCCGGCTTGCTTCTTGGTTTCATCTTTTGAACCGATACCTACGCTCACTTCGATGGCCACGGAATCGGAATCGCGCTCTTCAACGATGATGGTAAGGCCGTTTTTGAAATGTTTTATTTTCATTTTTTGTTGGGAGGTTGCTGCATCATTTTTTTGTATTCTCCAAAAGAACATAAACCTACTTCTTCTCTTCTCTTGTCGACATGTGCTTCATTTACAATAGGGTGCGGCTGCCCATTTTCTTGGAATTGCGTTCCATAGACTTGTTGCTTGCCCTTCTTTATAAAGATGCGATCCGTTAAGTAGGCAATGTGTTGTTTCCTTTCTCTCGTTGATGGTAGTTCCTGTAGCAGGCGTAAACATTTTTCTTGGAAGCTAATGTTCTCTGCATGTTGTGCGATTAACCACGCGTAGTGTTCCCCTTCTTTGCCTACCCTCTCTTCTGTTGGCCAACCTTCTCGGTTTATTACTCGGTTTAACCACTGCTCGTTTTCTTTAAAGACTCTTGCTACTTTTTCCTGCTTACCTGATTTGATGGTTTCTTGGTCAAGAAGAAATCTCTGTCGCAGTTCTTTTTTTTGCGGCGCATCCATCATTTTTGCCTTCGTAATAAAATGTGAGCCCGCCAGGATTTGAACCCAGATCAGTCGGTATCTCCTTCTCACACTTCAAAGGAGCGCGTAAATCGTTCCTTGGAACGTTCCGAAGCCGACGGCTCTATCCAAGTTAAGCTACAGGCCCACCTGCCTTTTCTTTCTTGATGATTATTTAAAGCTTTATCCCCTGCTGGGGTTGGTGCATAATTCACCCTTTGAACAGAATTCATTTTCCAAACTCCCAACACAAGAGCTCTAGTAAGAAATTAGGATTTTGTCACTATGTCTTTGTTCTATTTCGCACCAACCCCGGTTAGCTAAACACGTACCGAAAACGCGAAATAATTTCCGGACACTACAACACAGCTATCACCCATAAACTATTTAAAGACGTTTCGATGAGCGGTGCTTATGGCTTGGAGTTTCTTGACGTGGATTTTCATCGTTCTTGCGGTCATTGTTTTGTATCTCA